>JAZLBG010000122.1:0-11067 GCA_045613585.1 Candidatus Fimenecus sp.
CCCTCCGTCAACGCTAACGCGTTGCCACCTAATTCTCACCTGCCGGTTCGGTCGGTGCTTCTGCTTTGCAGAGGTGTCCACCGGACACCCGCACCTCGTCAGAGGGAGGCAAAACAACACCATTCAATGAGCCCGACAAACTCAAATTTTCTAAACAAAAAAGGCGGGGCCAAATGACCTCGCCTTTAATAGCATATTTTATTTTACAAATGTAAAGTTTTGGAGTGTATATTCTCTGAAATTGAATTCTACATCATAACCAACACCGTCTTCACAAGCATAATCAAGACTGTATAAAGCTTTATCTACTACAAAATAATAGTTTTCTGCATAGTGAATAATATTTCCATCTTTATCTACTGCTTTATGAATACGAGCTCTGCACTGAAGATTTTCTGTTGTAATAATTGTATCGCTCTTTTCAACTGTATATGTACAACCTTTAAACTTCTCAACAGCTGGGTCTTGCTTAATAAGATTGTTCATAACTTCTTCATCTGCAAAAGCGTCAATTACTTGCTGATTTTGCTTATCAATCTCTTCAAGATATGTATCAAGGTTTTCGCCTTTTCCAAATTCTTTGATTTTATTGAACTGAATATAACATTTATTGTCTGTTTTGTCTTTAATTATCTTGTTGTAATCAGTTGATGTCCAACCTTTAAGAATGTTTAACTTGAAATTGTCACCACGAACAACGCCATCAATAACAAGTGAGCCTGGAATATCAACATAATATGTCTGTTCTTCACCATTTTCGTAAGTAATGATTTCACCATCTCTGTCAGTAACTACTGCAACAAGCTGGTCGTCTTTAACCATTGTATTGCCTTCAGCATCAGTATGAAGAAGGTATTCTTTACCATTGAGCTTTGTTGTTTCGTACTTCTTGCCACAACCAACAAACGCTGTTACCATAAGCACAAGAACGAGTGCGACTGCTATAATTTTCTTTTCCATAATATTAATTCCTCCATTAAGGATTTTTATAATTGCCTTCCCCTTGAGGGGAAGGGGGACCACTTGTGGTGGATGAGGTGGTTTTTAACGGATACTTCGTATCCTACACCTCATCAGTCACTTCGTGACAGCTTCTCCTCAAGGAGAAGCCCTATGCCGATTACTCTGTTATTTTGGGTCAGTAAGACTACGATTTGCTTCAGGAACTACGCCAATCCATGTTTGGCCACTAGTTACCATTAATTCCTGACCATTTACACTATAGAATTTAAGAGCGCCTGTTTTACTATTTTTTGCCCAGTTGATTTTCTGGCCTATACCACCTGACACATAGAATCCTTCGCCTCTGACTTCCATATTCCACTCTTGATGACCTTTACCAGTATTAAGTGTGGTTACAGGAGTATACATAACGATTACATTCTCAACAGCCATTTCTTTATTGTTGTTACCGTCTGTCATAGGCTTATTGTTGAGATAATTTGTATATTTCTTTGTTTCTGCATTATATTTAAATGTATGAACATAGCTTGATGAGAATGTTACTGAAATTTCTTTGCAATCACCTGTAACTGATGTGTCACCCCAAATATTTGTTGCGCCTTCTTGTGAAACATTAAATGGTTCCCAATTTTCAACAGTTTGCTTTGTCACATAGCCAAGTTTTGAAATGGCATTAATAATCATTTCGCCCTTTGTGCAACCTCTGTGCTCAGAACTTGTATTTCTTGTATTATCTCTGAAGAAATATGCTCCGGCTGCCTTAGTAGCATCAACATTGTTTACAGAAAGGTCAGCTATTGTTTGATAAGCCAATGTGAAATTGCCTTTATTCTTATAATTGTTCGCATCACTGCCACCCCAATGAACGAAAATAGCGTTCATACCTTTTGCAATTTCAACATAGTCGTGACGTGCACTTCTAATAGGACCTACTTTTTCAGGAATATCTTCTGCATCAGCATAAATCCACATCATTCTTGTAATTCCGCCTTCAGCGAGACCTTCAAGAACAATATCAGGTGTTGAAAGTCCCCACTGTGGTCTTGCAGCTGGAGTGTTTTCAACCATAATTGCGATTGGTCTGCCACCAATTGCACCATCAGATAAATCTTTTTTACCTGTAAGAGTATTTACGCCTTCTGGTAATTTGTAATCATCTTTTGGTGTATTATTTGGTTCTGTTGTTGTTACTTCACCTGACTGCTCGTATTCACTATTATCTTTACAAGCTCCAAATGTAAGCATCAATAATGAAAGAGCCATAATAATACTGATTGCTTTAATTATTTTCTTTTTCATTTGTATATCCCTCTCGTTTTTGAATATGCCTTATGATATTACTTCTCAATCTTTGTTTTTCCACCCATATACATCTGTAATGGTTTTGGAATATTGATGCTACCATCTGCATTAAGGTTGTTTTCAAGGAATGCAATCAACATTCTTGGAGGAGCAACTACTGTATTATTAAGTGTGTGTGCAAAATAGTTGCCATCTTTTGACTTAACTCTGATACCAAGACGACGAGCCTGAGCATCACCAAGGTTTGAGCAAGAGCCAACTTCAAAATATTTCTGCTGACGTGGACTCCATGCTTCAACGTCACAGCTCTTAACCTTTAAGTCTGCAAGGTCGCCTGAGCAACATTCAAGTGTTCTAACTGGAATATCAAGTGAACGGAAGAAGTCAACTGAATTCTGCCAGAGAACATCATACCATTTCATACTTTCTTCAGGCTTACAAACAACAATCATTTCTTGCTTTTCGAACTGGTGAATTCTATAAACGCCACGCTCTTCAATTCCGTGTGCGCCAACTTCTTTTCTGAAACAAGGGGAGTAGCTTGTAAGTGTTTTTGGAAGTTCATCTTCTGGAGTAAAACTATCAATAAATTTACCAATCATTGAGTGTTCACTTGTACCGATTAAGTATAAGTCTTCACCCTCAATTTTATACATCATATTTTCCATTTCTGCAAAGCTCATGACGCCTGTTACAACGTCGCTACGAATCATAAATGGTGGAATGTAATAAGTAAAACCGCGGTCAATCATAAAATCGCGTGCATAAGAAAGAATTGCTGAATGAAGTCTTGCAATATCACCACAAAGGTAATAGAAACCGTTACCGCTTGTTTTTCTTGCGCTATCAAGGTCGATTCCGTTAAGGTTTTCCATAATATCAACATGATATGGAACTTCAAAATCAGGTGTTACTGGGTCACCATACTTCTGAATTTCAACATTTTCGCTATCGTCCTTACCAATTGGGACGCTAGGGTCAATAATGTTAGGAATTACAAGCATAATCTTGCGGATTTCTTCTTCTAATTCGCCTTCCTTAACCTGAAGAGATGCGAGCTCGTCAGCCATATCTTTAACTTTCTGCTTAACTACTTCTGCTTCGTCGCGTTTGCCCTGTGCCATAAGTCCGCCGATTTCTTTACTTACGGAGTTACGGAGTGCACGAAGCTCATCAGCTCTACCTTTTGCTGCTCTGTATTCAGCATCAAGCTCAATTACTTTATCAACAAGTGGAAGTTTTTCATCCTGAAACTTTTTCTTGATGTTTTCTTTAACTACATCAGGATTAGTTCTTAAAAATTTAATATCTAACATTTTGTATAATTCCTTTCAGAGTTACTCTTTATAAATATCTTTTGCAAGTTTTGTTAAATCTTCTTTGCCAAAAAATTCAAACTCAAGAGTGCCTTTATGACCTGTATTTGACAAATAAACTTTAACTTTTCTGCCAAGTGTGTTTGTAAGAGCAATCTCAACTTCGTCATAGAATTTATCGCGTTTTTTCTCACGCTTTTTAGGTGTTGGTTTTTCACCTTGTAATGCATATTTAACCATTTTTTCAACCTGACGTACTGAAAGTTCCTGGCTGATTGCTGCTTCAGCAATTTTAAGCATTTCTTTTTCGTCATCAAGTGAAAGTAATGCACGACAGTGACCTGCTGTGAGTTTTCCCTCATTTAATAATTTAAGTGCGGAAGCGGGGAGTTTTAATAATCTTAATGTATTTGTAACTGCTACACGAGATTTGCCTACACGGTCTGCAGTTTCTTCTTGTGTGAAGCCATAAGTTTCAATAAGAGATTTAAGACCTTGTGCTTCTTCAACCGGATTCAAGTCTTCACGCTGTAAATTCTCAATAAGAGCAAATACGCTTGCTTCTTCGTCAGTCATTTCACGAATTGTAACAGGTACTTCTGTAAGTCCTGCCATACGAGCTGCACGCCATCTGCGTTCACCTGCAACAAGCTGATAACTGCCATCAAGCATAGGACGAACAAGTAATGGCTGGATTATGCCATTTTGCTCAATGCTTTTTGATAATTCCTCAAGTGCTTTTTCATCAAAAACGCGTCTTGGCTGGTCACGATTTGGCTCAATTTCGTTGATTCCTAATGTTACTGCACTATTTGCATTGTCAAATGCAGAGTTATCAAGAAAAAGCTCATCAAAGCCGTTACTTCTGTTTAATCCACCTTTTTTAGCCATATCTTCACCTCATCACTTTTGTTGTGATAAGAATTCGTCTGCAAATGCGTCATAAGCTAACGCACCTTTTGAATGCTTATCATAATACATAATCGGCTCACCAAATGATGGAGCCTCAGAAAGTCGTACATTTCTTGGAATTGTTGTTTTATAGACTTTGTTAGGGAAGAACTTTTTAATTTCTGTTACAACTTGTTGTGTAAGATTAAGTCTACCATCATACATTGTCTGCAAAACGCCCTCAAGTTCAATATGAGGATTATAAAGACGCTTAACCTGACGAACTGTTGCCATTAACTGTGCAAGCCCTTCAAGTGCATAGAATTCACACTGTACAGGCACTAAGAAAGTATCTGATGCAGTTAAAGCGTTAATTGTAATAAGTCCAAGAGAAGGGGGACAGTCAAAGAAAATATAATCATACTTGTCCCACACCTGAGCAACTGCAGTTTTTAATCTGCTTTCTCTATGCTCAAGCTCAATAAGTGAAACTTCTGCCCCTGCAAGATTTAAGTTTGCAGGAATAATATCAACATTTTTAAACTGTGTTGTAATTATAGCGTCGTTTGCATTTATATCATTAACAAGAATATCATAAGAAGACTGTGTGATTTTTCTTTTACTAATGCCGAAACCACTAGTAGAATTACCTTGTGGGTCAATATCTGCAAGTAAAACTTTAAAGCCTTTAGCACCCACTGCGGCTGCAAGGCTTACGGCTGTAGTAGTTTTACCTACTCCACCTTTTTGGTTTATAATTGAAATTACTTTAGCCAAAAATCCCACTCCGAAATAGTAAAAAGGGCGTTTTTATTACCCTATTACCCGATTTTATACAAGTATATCATATAAATTATAAAAATAAAAGTACAAATTAATAAAATTTACAAATTAAGTAGAAATAATTAACAATTTTTATTATTTAGTGTTTCACGTGAAACAATTACGAAAATTGAATTATTAATAGCAAAAGACTCCTCATTACGAGGAGCCTTTCGCTGTGGATGTGGGGTGTGAAAGAGAAGGATATGGGTGGCTTTCGCCACTATATAAAAACACCGCTTATATTGTTATCGGGGGATAACACGGTGATTTTACCGTTATTGATTACTTGCCAACGGTTTATCGTCAAGTTTAGGAATGCGAACTATGTATTCAACATATTCGTCAGTTTCTGTTTTTACTGAATCTGCATCTACCCCTGCACGACGAATTGTGTCAACTGCATTATTAAGGGTATTTATAAAAATTCTTATATCTTTGAAACCGCGAAGCATTTGTTTTTTAGGTGTTTCGTTTTTACGAAGCATCTGGTCAATAAGCGTTTCACTTTCATTTACATTAAGATGACGGTCAATAATTATAGATAGCGCTCTTGCGCGTTGTACCTCATCATTTATTGAAAGTAATGCTCTTGCATGACGCTCTGTAAGTCCGGCACGGCTAATCTGATAACGCATTTCGTCACTTAATTTAAGTAATCTTAACTTATTAGAAACTGTTGACTGTGCTTTGCCTAGTTTTCTGCAAAGTTCTTCTTGTGATATGTGATAATCACTTATAAGAGTTGCTAACGCTTCAGCTTCTTCAAAATAATCTAAATCTTGTCTTTGAAGATTTTCAAGAACAGCAAACACTGCAGAATCTGTTTCTGATATTTCATTTACCACGCAAGGAACTTTTGTTAGCCCTACAAGTCGTGCAGCACGAAGTCTTCTTTCGCCTGCAATCAACTCAAACTTTCCATTTTCAAGTGGTCTTACTAGTAAAGGCTGTAAAATACCATTTGTACGAATACTTTGTGCAAGTCCTTCAAGCTCGTCATAATCAAACCTTTTTCTTGGTTGATTTGGATTTGGGAGAATATCGCTTTGTTGAATTTGCAGTATTTTATTTTCCGTTCTTATTTTATCGTGATAAATTTTTCTCATAAAATAAAACCTCCGCAGTGCTTGTCCTTGACATAAGAATAACACTACAAAGGTCTGTTTGTAAAGAAAATCCGTTTGCCATAATTGGCTTTATATCAACGATTTTCGATATTATTTTAATGGTTTTTTAGCAATCTGTGCAGAAGGGCGTGGGTATTTTGTCGGAGTTTGCGAATTCTTTTTAATAAGAATTATTCTGCGAGGCATATTTTCGACTAAATCAAACACAATATCTTCTCCTATTTTTCCACCAAGTATTCCGATAGCCATTTTTGCCGCATTCATTTCTTCATTACTTTCGGCAGATTTCATTGAAACGAATGTGCCACCTTGTTTTACAAATGGCAAACAATATTCAGATAAAACGGGGAGTGCTGCAACTGCACGGGCTGTAGCAAAATCAAATTGTTCACGATATTTTGAAAGTTGTGCCGCTTCTTCTGCTCTCATGTGAAGAATTTCGCCTTGCACACCACACTCATTTAATACGCTTTCAATAAATCCTAACTTTTTCTTTGTGCTATCAAGAAAAGTCATTTGTATATCAGGACGAGCAAGTTTTAACACAAGACCAGGAAAACCTGCACCTGTGCCAACATCAATAATCTTTGCATTTTCAGGAATATTAACATATTTGAAAATTGCAAGACAATCGGCAAAATGCTTTACGGTTACATCATCTGGCTCTTTTATTGCAGTAAGATTAAAACTTTTATTTGTTTCAATAAGCATTTCTGCAAATTTGTCAAGACGAGCAAAAGCATCTTCATCAACTGTAATATCAAATTTTTCGATTGTTGAATAGAATAAATCTTTATTTAACATAATTAGTCCTTATTTCTTTCGTTTTTACTTAAATGAATTAACAACACTGAAATATCTGATGGTGAAACACCGCTAATTCGAGATGCCTGACCTACACTTTCAGGGCGTACCTTTTTAAGTTTTTCCCTTGCTTCAAGACGAAGTGAATAAACATCATCATAATCAATATCTGCAGGAATTTTTTTAACCTCAAGGCGTCGCATCTCGTCAACCTTTGCTTGCTGACGCTTAATATAGCCTTCATATTTCAAATCAATTTCAACTTGTTCAAAAACATCTTGTGGTAACTCTGGTCGAGTTTTGTCGAATGGTGTAAGACATTTATAATCAAGTTGTGGTCGTTTAATAAGCTCTGCAAGACGAATACCCGTTTTCATGGGAGCTGTTTCACGTGAAACAAGCACTTCATTAATTTCAGGTGAGGGGGCAATAGTAACACTTTCTACCCTTTCACGCTCTTGAGCTATGAGTTCAAGTTTGTTTTTAAACTTGTTATATCTTTCTTCGCTTATAAGTCCGATTTCATAACCGTAATCTGTAAGACGAATGTCTGCATTATCCTGACGAAGTAAAAGTCGGTATTCACTACGGGATGTCATCATTCTGTAAGGGTCTGAACAACCCTTTGTAACAAGGTCATCAATAAGTGTGCCGATATATGAACTTGCTCTGTCAAGAATAAAAGGTTCTTTGCCTTGAATTTTTCTTACTGCATTGACACCGGCAATAAGACCTTGAGCAGCTGCTTCTTCATAACCTGATGAGCCATTAAACTGACCTGCACCAAAAAGATTTTCTATATCATTAAATTCAAGTGATGCTTTTAACGCTAATGGGTCAACACAGTCGTACTCAATAGCATAAGCAGTTCTCATAACTTCAACATTTTCAAGACCTTTAATACTTCTAAGGAATTTTAACTGAACATCTTCAGGAAGAGAAGATGACATACCTTGAAGATATAATTCTTCAGTATCAAGTCCGCAAGGCTCAATGAAAAGCTGATGTCTTTCTTTTTCTTCAAAACGGACAATCTTATCTTCAATACTTGGACAATATCTTGGGCCTACACCCTCAATTTTTCCAGAATAGAGAGGGGAGCGGTGAATATTTTCAAGAATAATACGCTTTGTTTCTTCGTTTGTATATGTAATGTGACAAACCTCTTTATTTTCAGGCAAATCAACAGTTTCATAAGAAAATGGAACAACTTGCTCATCACCTGCCTGAACTTCAAGTTCAGAAAAATCAACGCTACGTCTATTAACTCGTGATGGAGTACCAGTCTTAAATCTGCGAAGAGGAATATTCATTTTATAAAGTGCTTCTGAAAGACGAGTTGCAGGGAACATTCCATCAGGTCCACTTTCAAATGAAACATCGCCAATATAAATGCGACCACCAAGGAATGTGCCTGTTGCGATTACTACTGCTTTTGCTGTGTAGATTGCTTCAAGGTTTGTTTTAAGATAGAAAACACCGTCTTTTTTATAAAGGTCAACAATTTCACCTTGTTTCATATCAAGGTTTTCTTGCTTTTCAAGTGTATGCTTCATATACTTTGCATAATCGCGACGGTCAATCTGTGCACGCAAAGAATGTACTGCAGGACCTTTACCACGATTAAGCATTCTTGTCTGTATGGAATTTTTATCAGCAGCTTTACCCATTTCGCCACCAAGAGCATCAATTTCACGAACAAGATGACCTTTTGATGTACCACCAATTGATGGATTACAAGGAAGATTACCTACCCAGTCCATATTAATTGTAAAAATTATAGTTGATGCACCAAGGCGTGCAGATGCAAGCGCCGCTTCAATTCCTGCATGACCGGCACCAATTACTGCTATATCATATTCTTTTGCAAAATATTCCATAATATCATTCCTAAAAAATAAACGACGGTTAGTGTTCCAACCGCCGCCTTAATTTTTATTCTTCTGTATTTACTGAACGGATTTCTACTTTTCCATAGAGAGAAGCTCCGTCAATATCACTTTTTGGTGTTCTGTCTGGAGAAATTTCTGGCTTATATGCTTCTTTTCTCTCACGTCTGCCACCATTTCTATTGTTTCTGCCACGACCACTGTTATTTTTTGCACCTTCAATAGGTGAAATAACAACGCGTCTGTCAAGGTCTGAACCTACTGAATGAGATGTTGCACCCTCTACATCCTGAACAGCTGTATGGATAATTCTTCTCTCATAAGGATTCATTGGTTCAAGTGAAATGTTTCTGCCTTGACGAACCGCTCTCATAGCAGTTTTTCTTGCAAGAATCTGAAGAGTTTCTTCACGCTTTGCACGATAGTTACCAACATTGATAGCTACTCTCTTATAACTCTGGTTACCCTTATTTGCCATCATTCTTGCAAGATACTGAATAGCATCAAGAGTTTCACCACGTTTGCCGATAATAATACCGTAATCGTCACCGCAATCGAGTTCAAAATAAATTTCTTCTTCATTAGACATTTCTTTGATTTCGCACTCGCTCATACCAAGACCTAAAACGATAGATTTGATATAATCTGCAGTTTCTTTATAAAGATTAGTTTCTTCTAAAGGAAGTTCTGGAGTTTGCACTTTTGGCTCTGCCTTTGGTGCTTCTACCTTTTCTTCTTTTTTATTTTCAACCTTTTTTACAGGTTTTTTATCGTGTTTTTTGTTGTTTGGTTTATTATTTTTCTTTTCAGGTTTTGGGTCTGCAACTTCTGTTGTAACTTTAACTTTTGCAGGATTTCCACCGAAAAGACCGAGGATTTTCTTTGTAGGTGTCTGAATAACTTCTACATTGAAATCATCAAAGTCACTGATGCCAAGTTCGAGCATTGCAGCGGCTTTTGCCTCGTCAACTGTGTTACCAGTTCCGATTGCTTCTTTAATCATTATTTGCACCTCAGTTATTGTCGTCTTCACTTAATGTTTCTGCAACATTTTTGAATATTTTTTCTCTTGCTCTACGATTAATAGTTTCTTCAACCATTGTTTTTGCAAGTACTTTTTTAGGTGAGAATACTTTATTCATTACAAGCATCTGAATAAATGAGAACAAGCTTGAAAGAATGATATAAACACCAACGCTTGCAGGGAATAAGAATGAGAAATAAATACTCATTGCAGGTGTCATAAGAGACATACAACCCATACTTGGATTTTTAGCCATTTCAGGATTTGTCTTTTTCTGTCTTAACCATGTGTAAACACCCATAGCAAGAGATGTAAGACCTGTAAGAATAGGAATGAGCCATAACAAATCCCAACCCATATCAGTTGTAGGTGTTCTTGAAAGGTCAACTCCAAAAAGAGTAAAGTTGTCAATAAAATTGTCAATTTTTGTAACTACTTCAGCAGGAACAGCTGACAAATCAAGTTTATCAAAATGTTCAATTGCTAAAAGTTCAATTCTGTATTCAGCGTTACTTGTGTTTCCTTTTGCATTTGTTACAAGTTCTTTGTATTCAGGTAAAAGTCTTGCAGCAGCTTTGATTGTTTCAAGTACTTCACCTTTAATGTTAAGCACATAAGACAAAATTTTGTAATTAACAAAATAAACACCCATCATAATAGGAAGCTGAATAAGCATACCTGAACAACCGCCAGTCATTGATGAATAGCCTTCTTTTGCATAAAGCTCATTCATAGCTTCATTCATTTTCTGCTGATTGCCTGCATATTTTTCTCTTATTCTTTTAATTTTTGGTTGCATTCTCTGGGTTTTAACCATACCCTTTTGTTGCTTTATCGAGGACGGAAGTAATACAAGCTTAACGCAAAGTGTCATTAGCAACAAAGATAAAATGTAGTTATCACTGAGTTCATAGAAAAATCCTATG
>JAZLBG010000123.1:0-12580 GCA_045613585.1 Candidatus Fimenecus sp.
GACAAATCACAACAATTTGCTTCTTCGTGTAGCAAGAGGACATTTTGCCACAAGTAGCACACACAGCAACTACTACATTGACGTTGCTGCACAGAAAACCCGACTTTCTGAGGCAAAGGCTATTGCTCACGAGCTTTGCAAAAATCACAAATATAGTAACAGTATCGTTGATACAATTCTCTGCCTTGATGGCACAGAGGTTATAAGCGCTTGCATCGCTGACGAGCTTACAAAAGCTGACTATGTAAACATTAATGCTCATCAGACAATTTATGTTGTTACTCCTGAAATCGTAAATGGTTCACAAATTATTTTCCGTGATAATATTGTTCCTATGATTAAAGGTAAGCACGTACTTGTTACTGCAGTTTCTGTGGCATCTGGTAACACTGCAAAATCTGCAATTGAGGCAATTAAATACTACGGTGGTGACGTTGTAGGCGTTGCATCAATCTTTGCTACAACTGAAACTTGTGACGGTTATGAAGTAAATTCAGTATTTAATCCTAAAGATTTACCTGACTATTTCAGCGTACCGGCTCATGAATGTCCACTTTGTAAAGAGGGCAAAAAGTTAGACGCTCTTATAAACTGTCACGGCTATTCAAAACTTTAATACAAAATTTAAGGCGAGGGATAATACCCTCGCCCTACTATTGAGGAAGTTTGATTATGAAAAAATTTATTGCGCTGTTTTTATGCTTTGTTTTGTTAGTCTCTTTGGTTGGTTGTGGCAAAAATGAGCCTGTTAACTCTGACGAGCCATCAACTACTGAAAACAACATTTTTGACAATCCATTTGATGACGAGACAACAACCACTACCACAACAACTACTGAAGTGGAAACTACTACAAAAAAGGCTGAAACCACAACCGAGAAAGAAACAACAACCAAAAAGCCAGTTGATACAAGCATAAAATCAATTAAAACAAAAGAATATAAAACATCATCTGCTACACAGACGGTTTATTACCCTGACAACATAGGCGTAATTTCAAAGCCATACCCTGTAATCGCTTGGGCAAACGGCACAATGGTTACTGCGGGATTTTATGACAAGTTACTTGTTGAAATTGCAAAAGGTGGTTACATAGTAGTTGCTTGTGATGAGTCAATGTCGGCAGACGGCAAGGCGCAGATTGCATCTATTGATTTTATACTTGATAAGAATAATGATGCCAATGATATTTTCTATAACAAGATTGACACAAGCAAAATTGGTGTAATCGGTCATTCTCAAGGTGGTCGCTCATCAGTAAACGCTGCTGTTGCAGATTCACGAATTGACTGTGTAATTTCAATTGCAGGCAGTAACTTTGATTATGAAGTTGAAGGACTCAACAAACCTACATTTTTTATTGCTGGTACAAGCGATATGATTGTTTCTCCATCACAATGGATTGAGCCGGCGTATGATATTGCTGAAGGCCCTACTGTTTATGCATCACTTAACAAGGCTATTCACACAACTTGCAGCACAAATCCTGAAAAGTATTCAGGTTACATTATTGATTGGCTTGATAGCTGGCTTAAGAATGATGCTAACGCTCTTAACACATTCAAAGATGGTGGCAAGTTATCAAAAGACAGTGCTTGGGTAGATTTCAAGTGTAAGAACATATAAAATTAAGGGACTCGTTATGAGTCCCTTTTATTTTACACTCTTTTCATTTTTGAGAATTTTTCGCCCCAGCTGTTTGCCCAGCTTTCGCAATATAATTTGTAATATGAAACATTGTTCTTTTCGCGATATTTTGCGAAGCAGTTACACCAAATCATTGATGGAATTGCAACAACAGGGTAATACAATGGTCCAAGCAACAAGCATTGCCATGTATGACCATATTCGTGAATTCTACAATTATAAAGCCATTCTTTTTTCTCATTTTCTTCACGAATGAAAATAAATGTGCCCATTGAGAGTCCACCTTGATTCCAAGGCATATATACAATATTTGAATAGCCGAATTTTTGGTGTTTATAGCCAAGAATTTTGGTACAGATTAAATATGCAATACCACCAACAATATTTACTGAAAGTCCCCAAGTCCATTGAACAACATAGAAGAAAACATCAAACAATTTACTTCTTTTTACTGTTGGTGCAGTTTGGTTTATATCAATTTTACTCATAATAACTCCCCTATTCTGCTTTTTCCATAAGTTCTTTTTTGAGCATTTCTGCCTCAACAAGAATTATATACTGACCATCTTCATTTTTTGTAAGTGTATGACCTTGACTTTCGTCATTATCTTTACCAAGCCAAGTGTTTTCAAGTTTATAACCTGCAAGCACTTCACAACGCTCTTTTTCATAATCACTAAGAGTAACACTACCATATTTATGTTTTGTAGCAATTGCAGCACGAATCATTGTATGGTCATCTTTAGTCATTTTAAAGTTTCTTAAAAGAATATAAGAAACAACTGTACAAATTATTGGAATAACTGCAACACAAAGTCTAATACCAAAAATTGCTGAGTCAGGTTGCTCTACAAATTCAGTTGCTTCACTGTTTGTATCAAGGCCAAATCCGCCCAAAATAAGAGTTACGATAAATGTATTTATACCGCCTGTAACCTGCTTAACCATTGTGTTACAAGTTGACACAACCCCTTCGCGACGGCGACCTGTAATAAGTTCATCAATGTCAGTTAAATCAGGGAATACATTGTTACAAACAAAACCGATACCACTCATACCAAATGGGTAGAAAACTACGCCCATAAGCATTAAAACAAGCATAAATATTGATTTTGGTGTATCAGGCTTACTTGCAGTAACAACAAGTGCAATTGCAAGACCTAAAATCATAAACGGAGTTACAATTGTGCCACATTTTTTCTTGCCATGCTTCATTGTAAGCGCATAGTTAAGTGGGAATGCGGCCGACTCGAAAATGCCTGCAAATGTATTGAATAACGGATAAAATCTATACATATTTGCAAGGAATGTTACATAATAAATGTAGGATGTTGAGTAAAAGCTTCTTGCAGTTTCCCAAAAGAAACTAACACCAAAATATTGTCTGAATGCTTTACTTTTAAATACAAGCACATACTCATTAATCGCAGATTTAAGGTCGAGAGGCTCTTTTTTCATATCTAACGAGCTTGGCTCTTTAACAAGCTTAAATGTGCCATAAATTGAAATACTATACATAGTTGCAAGAATTATACCCGCAACAAAGAATGGCATTTTAGCATCTCTGTTAAGTCCGTCAGAAAAACCGAATAAAGAAAGTAAAATAAGCAAAATTATGTATGACGGAATCATTCCAACTGAATTGAAAATATAACTTACTGATGTATATTGTGTACGCTTATTATATTCAGGTGCTAATTCAGGAAGCATTGCCGTATGTGGCACTGCAATTATTGTATATGCAGTTTTATAAAGCACATATGCAAACACGAAATATGCAACGGTCGCATAAGGATGCTTTTCACCGTCAAGACCGAATGAATTCCAAAGTAGTATGTATGAAACAAACACAAATGGAATACCGCGTTTTAAATAAGCGCGATGTCTGCCATATCTTGAGCGTGTACGGTCAGTAATAATACCCATAATTGGGTCATTAATGCCATCCCACACAACTGCAATCATAGTTATAAAACCAGCATATCTAATATCAAGCCCCACAACTTTTGTAAGGAAAATACTGAAATACATGCTGATTATATAACCGCCACCACCAATAAAGATGTTAGTAAAGCAGTAATATATCATAGGCAATACTGTATCTTTAAATGCACCCTCAACGCCTATGGCTTTTTTAAATTTTTCACCCATAATATCACCTTATCATGCTTAATAATGTTAAATGGCGGGAGCAAGCCCCCGCCCTACTTTATTCAACCATAATTGTTACAGCGTTTTCTAAGGTTTTAACCTCAACAAAGTCATGGTCGCCACCATTTTCACCGTCAAGAGTCCAGTTAACTGGCTTTTCAAAATATATTTTGAAATTTTTACCATGTCTTAACACAAGATTTTCATTGTGAAGAACATCTCTTGTTACAAACATATCACGAATAATTGTAACAAGGTCAGCTGGATTTTTAGGCATTCTGATAAGTGCTAATTCATGAAATCCATCATCAAACTCAACACCTGCTTTTGTAAGCACAGGAAAACCTGCAACGGAATATGAATTTGAAACGCCACCATAGAAGAAATTACCCTCTATAATTTCACCGTCTTCACACTCAATTTTTGCCTTAAATCCTTTGATTTTGTGAACTTCTTTGGCGGTTTCCCAGTAATATGCTCCACGACCTATTTTGTTTTTCAAACTCTGTTTCGCTTTATATGAAACATCACAGAAATTACCGAAACAAGAAACATAAATAAACTGCTCGTCGCCGTTAAAATCGCCTATATCAATCTTCATTTCTTTGCCATTAATAATAGTATCTACTGCCTCAAGAGGATTTGTAGGAATATGCAAAGAGTGTGCAAAATCATTTGTTGTACCCATGGGAATATAACCGATTTTAGCATCACTTTCAAGGGCCATAGCACCACAGATGGTTTCTTTAAGAGTACCATCACCACCACAGCAAACAATTAAATCTTTGTCTGCACCGAAGTTTTGAGTTACAACAGTTGCATTTTTATCTATTTCAGTATAACGTGTTTCAACATCATAACCTACATCCTGAAATCTTTTAACAATTTCAGAAAGAAAGTCAATTCCACGTTTTTTACCTGCAATAGGATTGATAATAAGCAGAAGTTTTTTCATATTAGAACTCCAATTTTTTATTTATGTAGTCAACAAGTTCTTCGATTGGCATTCTCACCTGTTCCATTGTATCACGGTCACGAACTGTTACGCAATTATCTGCTTCAGTTGTTTCGTCACCAACTGTCTGGAAGTCAACTGTAATACAGAATGGTGTACCGATTTCGTCCTGACGACGGTATCTCTTACCAATTGAACCTGCATCATCATATTCAACATTGAAATATTTTGAAAGCATTTCATAGATTTCGTCTGCCTTGTCACCAAGTTTCTTTGAAAGTGGAAGAACTGCAGCTTTAACAGGTGCAATAGCTGGGTGGAAGTGCATAACAACACGAGTGTCGTTCTTTTCTGCATCTACAACTTCTTCGTCATATGCTTCTGTAAGAAGAGCCAAGAAAAGACGTTCAACACCAAGAGATGGCTCAATAACATAAGGAATATATCTTTCGTTTGTTACCTGATCAATATATTCAAGGTTCTTACCACTTGTATTGCTATGCTGAGTCAAATCGTAGTCAGTTCTGTCAGCAATACCCCAAAGTTCACCCCAACCGAATGGAAAAAGGTACTCAAAGTCTGTTGTAGCCTTTGAATAGAAGCAAAGTTCTTCAGGGTCGTGGTCACGAAGACGAAGATTTTCAGGTTTGATGTTAAGAGAATAGAGCCAGTCACGGCAGAAGCTTCTCCAATAGTCAAACCATTCAAGGTCTGTACCTGGTTTGCAGAAGAATTCAAGTTCCATCTGTTCAAATTCACGAACACGGAAGATGAACTTACCCGGAGTGATTTCGTTACGGAATGACTTACCAATCTGTGCAACACCGAATGGAAGTTTCTTTCTTGTTGTTCTTTGAACATTCTGGAAGTTTACGAAAATACCCTGCGCAGTTTCAGGACGAAGATAGATTTCAGATGTTGAATCTTCTGTAACACCCTGGAATGTTTTGAACATAAGATTGAATTGACGAATATCTGTAAAGTTGTGAGCACCACAGTCAGGACATGGAATAGCATGTTCCTTAATGTAGTTTGCCATTTCTTCATTTGACCAGCCCGCAACATTCGTACCGTCAAAGTTTTCAATAAGGTTGTCTGCGCGATGACGTGTCTTACACTGACAGCAGTCCATAAGTGGGTCAGAGAAACCGCCAAGGTGACCTGATGCTACCCAAGTCTGTGGATTCATAAGGATAGCAGAATCAAGACCTACATTATATTTGTTTTCTTGAATGAATTTCTTTCTCCAAGCTTTTTTGATATTTTCTTTAAGTTCAACACCAAGAGGACCGTAGTCCCATGTGTTTGCAAGTCCGCCATAGATTTCGCTACCTGCATAAACGAAGCCTCTACCCTTTGAGAGAGCAACAAGTTTTTCAAGTGTTTTTTCTGTGTTAATCATAATTGATTTTCAATCCTTTTATATATTATTGTTAATATTATCTTTAATTAGTCTATATTTCCTTTTTTTGCCTTATCGAATTCTTCTGCAATTTCTTCTGATGGCTCACCTGTAAGAAGTGAAACACAAACAATGAAGAATGATGATACAACGAATGCAGGAAGAAGCTCGTAAATTGCGAATACCCCACCGAATGTTGGGTTAAGCACAAGTTTCCAAAGGAATACTGTTGCTGCACCTGAAAGCATACCTGCAATTGCGCCTGCACGGTTTACGCGTTTCCAGAAAAGTGAGAAAAGCATAAGTGGTCCGAATGTAGCACCAAAGCCTGCCCAAGCAAATGAAACAATGCTGAAGATAACGCTGTTTTCGTCAAGAGCAATTACCATACCAACAAGAGCAATTACCATAAGTGCTATACGAGATACCCACATAACTTTCTTGTCACTTGCATTTTTATTAATAACACCCTTATAAACGTCATTTGCAAGTGCTGATGATGCAATAAGAAGATATGAGTCAGATGAACTGATTGTAGCAGCAAGAATACCTGCCATAATAACACCTGCAAGTACTGGTGGAAGAAGAGATTCACTCATAAGAACAAATACATTTTCTGCCCCACCCTTTGTAAGAAGTGTTTCTGCTGTTGGAATCATTGCACGACCAACAATACCGATTGCAACACCTGCAAAAAGTGAAATGATAACCCATACTGTTGCGATTCTTCTTGATTTCTTAAGCTCACTTGCTTTACGGATTGCCATAAAGCGAAGAAGCACCTGTGGCATACCAAAATAACCAAGACCCCAAGCAAGCATAGAGCAGATTGTAAGTAATGGATAACCAACAGCTTCACCGAATACTGGCACACCATTTTCAACCAACTGCATACCTGCCTCGTTTGTAACAGGGTTTGCAATTTCTGTAAGTGAGAAATAACCTGCAATATTCTGTGCGTTTGCCATAACTGCCTCAATACCACCTGCGTTGATTGTACCAAGTACAAGCACAGACACAAGGGCAATAATCATAACAATACTCTGCATAAAGTCAGATGCACTTTCTGCAAGGAAACCACCAAGGAATGTATAAACGATAACGAAAAGTGCGCCTACAATCATCATTGATGTATATGAATAACCAAATAATGTACTGAAAAGTTTACCACAAGTAACAAAACAGCTACCTGCATAAACTGTAAAGAATACAAGAATTAAAACTGATGCAATAATTCTAATAACCTTTGTGTTTTCGTGGAAACGATTACTGAAAAATTCAGGAATTGTAATTGCATCACCACTTATTGCTGAATAATTGCGAAGTCTTTTTGCAACAATAAGCCAGTTTAAGTATGTACCAAGTGCAAGACCGATTGCAGTCCAAGTAGCATCTGCAAGACCGCACCAATAAGCAACACCAGGAAGTCCCATAAGAAGCCATCCGCTCATATCTGATGCCTCAGCACTCATAGCTGCAACCCAAGGGCCTAAGCTTCTACCACCAAGGAAATAGTTTTCTGCGTTTTTGTTTGCTCTACGTGCAAAGAATATACCTATACCAATAACAATAAGCATATACCCTGCCATAGCAAGAAATATCTTCATCTGTTCAGACATTTCATTCATCCTCTCTTTTAATGGAATAACACTACTCCATTTTATATACCATAATATTGTAATAAAAAAATGGCAATTTGTAAAGGGTTTTATCAATACAAATTACCATTAAATTCTATATTTTCGTTATTTTTTAAGGTCTGGCAACTCATCAAGTGTAATTACATAATCATCATTGTAAATTGCCTTTAAACTTTCAACAGAATTTGTGTCAACCACATACTCTGTATGCCACGCTAAAAACCATACCCAATTTGCATTTTCTTTCTTGATTTCTGCAACTGTAGGGATTGTTCCGCACTCGTGAAAACACACCGGTTTGTTACTTTTCACAGTCTTTTTTACCGCTTTGAACAAGTCCCCATGAGCACCTGTTTCATAAGAGTCTGCCCCTGCAATATCAACATATTCATCCCCTGGGTAAAACTCTTTATACATCTCGTTTTTATGAGAATACCCAAGCACCCAAATAAGATTGTCAAGTCCCCAGTAATCTGTATAGCGTTCATACATTAAAAGCCAGAGCTTTTTGAAGTTTTCTGCTCCCCCACGACTCCACCAAAACCAGTCACCATCAAGTTCATGAAATGGTCGCCACAAAACAGGAACACCCTTTTCCTGCAATTCTTTAAGAGCCTTTGCACCTTTGTCCATACCCGCTATAAGAGTTTTATACTCATCTGTACCCTCAGTTAAAGCTTTTTCCCAGTCTTTAATATCAGTTTCTTTGCACTCATTCCAGCTACCACTGAAATCTGCACCACAATGCCAACAGATTGAAACAATGCCACCCTTTTCATACCATTCAATTGCACGTCGGTTTACGCCTTCAAAATCGTCATTCATATAGTCAAGTCCACGAATTGCAGGGTATTTGCCTGTGTGCTCATAAATGTATTCAAACTCGTATTGCTCACCATCAACCCAAGTTGACTCTTGTTGACCTGAAATTATAGCGTTACCATAAGTTTCGCAGATATAAGAATACAATTTTTTCGCATTTTCTGATGCATCAACATTGGAAAGTGCACATTCTTTTTCACCAATACAACCGCAAAGGCACAAAAAAGTAAGCGAAAGCAAAACTGCTATAGATTTTTTAACAAATCTCATAAAATCACCCTACACAATTGATTCGTATAACTTTTCAATCTCGTCAAGATGAGTATAGTTTTCTGCCTGAATTATAAGATTTCTCGCATCATCATAAGGTTTTGTAATTCTGCGATAAACTGAAACGCCATCAGTATATTCTTTAAGTTCTTTTCTGATTTGACGACGCTCTTTTTCACTTGTATATTCACGATTTTTGATTTCTTCAGCGCGCTTTTCATCAGGAAGAACAAGATTTTCTTCTCCATATTTCATAAGGAGTTTATATGAGCGTTTTTTCTCACGAGCAAGTTGTATTGCATCTGCACGGATTTCTTTTTCTTCTGCAGTATTATTAGGCATATTTTTTGCAATTGCCATCTCTGTTGCCCAATCAGAATAAAGATAAATCTTACCAAACCCAACAGTATTTTTTGCAGAAACAAGCTTCGCCTTGAAACGCTCGGTATTAAACTTATCAAGTTCTTCTTTAACGATAGGCAAGCTTTCAACAAATTCGTTATATTTTTTAATCTCTTTAATTTCTGCTTTGCTTAAAGATTTATCAACAATTTTCTTTTGTAAATCTGCCTTTGCACCCTTGATAATCTTCATAGCATCAACAAGCTGTGCATCTTCAAGCTCACCATTTCCATAGTCTTCAAACATTGCACGGATTTTAAGCACATTCACATAACCACGATGCTTTTTCTCAGTCAAGTCATAGAAAAGATAAGGAATAAGATTCATAATTGAACCGATAATTGAACAGATTATGAGCACTGTGAAAAGATTATTTCGCATTTCGTCGTTATAAAGTACAGAATAATCCTCTTTAAGTCCCATTTTCTCATAAATCGCAGGAAGAACAAGACCTGTAAAGAAGCCTAAAATTGTACCAATAAGTGTAAGCGGTGTGAAAAGGCCGTCAACTCGCACACCTGTTTTCCATTGGTGATAATCTCGCATATCTGCGTTGATGTTTGGAGTATAAACATTTGAGAATGTGTTTACAAATGTGTTAAGATACACAACAATACACATTAAAAGGACATTTTTATAAACCAAGAATAAAATTGCATAAAGTACAACGTTAATTGTATTATGCACAATGAGAAGATTTTTCTTACCCATAAGTTTAATTGCGAATGGAGCTAACATCATAGCCCAGAGTGCAGCATTTGATATAAGCGTTGTAGCAAGGCCCATATAAACTTTATGTGCACCGTCATCAGCATAGTTAAAAGTCCAGTTTACAATTACCGCACTTGAGCCTTCAAGGAAGCCCATCCAAGAGCCCAAATTGATAATCCAGAAATATTTATTCTTTGCAACCTCACGAAGAGAATCCATAAGGCTTACATATTCAACCGGACGCTTTGCAACAATAATTCTTTCTTTAAGCTTGGGTGTAAAAATGAAAAGCACAATAAGACCAACTATTGTAAAACCTGGGTAAATAATACGATATGTCCATATATTATCCATACCCCATGTAAGACCTGCAATTGTTGGCACAACAAGTGATGTTACTGTAGGTGCAAACGAGTATAAAATCTGTGAAACACTTGAAACATTTGCTCTTTCTTGTGCATTTGGTGTTATAACCTGCTTATAGAATGCAAAAGCCTCGTTATAAAAACCAAGAAATACAGAAAGAATCATAAAGCCAACCCAGACAACAATTACCTTTGTCCAGTATTCCATATTTTCATAAGGTAACCAGACAAAAAGCGTTGAAATTACTGCAATTGGAATTGGTGTTTTCAACATAATTGGAATAAACTTACCACCAGGTAATTTGTGATTATCAAAATACCAACCTCTGAAAATACCAATAGGAATACCCACGATATTTGCAATAATAAGCATTATCTGTAAATGCACAGGCTGAAGACCGATACTTGCACCAACAATAAAGTTAGCTGCACTAAGACCAATAGCATTACCAAGAGTTGATGCCCAATGAATACCGAAGCCTGCAACGCCAAGGTTAACTATCTCTTTATATGGTACATAATTACCCTCAGCAGGTGTGTTCCAATGCTGTTTTACATTATTTATTAATCCTGAAATTTTTCCCATAATTAATCCCCTTTTGAGTTATGGATTTATTATAATTCATTTTTTTGAAAATGGCAAGCAAAAAGGACAAGGTTTTAACCCTGCCCTATAGTTTAAAATTTTTCATTAAATCGTCTTTCATATTCTTTTGCTAACTCATCACGGAAATTAGGGTGTGCAATATTAATTAAGGCTCTTGCACGCTCTTTTAATGTTCTGCCCTTAAGTTGAGCTATTCCGTATTCAGTAACAACATAGTTCACATCATTTCTGGTTGTTGCAACTGCTGAATAATCAGTGATTTTCGGTACAATTTTTGAAACTGTGCCACCCTTTGCAGATGACGGCATTGCCATAATTGAGCGCCCGCCCTTACTCATTGTAGCACCACGTACAAAATCAACTTGTCCGCCTATTCCTGAAAACTGTGTTTCACCAATTGTGTCTGACACGACTTGTCCCATAAGGTCAATTTCAATACATGAATTTACTGAAACAAGATTATCATTTTGTGCAATTATAAAAGGATTGTTTACATAATCCATAGGTGTCATTTCGACATCTTTATTGTCATTCAAGAAATCAAATAATTTCTTTGTACCAAAGGCAAAGCCGAGAATTGTTTTGCCTTTGTTAAAATTTTTCTTTGAGTTGTTGATTACACCACTTTTAATCAAATCAACAACACCATCACCAACCATTTCAGAATGAAGGCCTAAATCTTTTTTATATTTCAACTCTTCACAAATTGCATTTGGAATGCCGCCAATACCAAGTTGAATACAGTCACCATCATTTATAAGTGAAGCACAATTTTTGCCGATTTCACGCTCTACATCTGTAATTGGTGGAGCAGGTACAATTGGCAAATCTTCATCAAGCTCTACAAAATAATCAAATTCTGAAATATGTTTTCTTGCCTTACCATGAGTATATGGCACATTTTTGTTAACTTGTGCAATTTTCACTTCACAATGTGCAAGTGTAGTTTCGATGTAGTCACAATTTGTACCAAGTGAAACATACCCCTCACTATCTGGTGGAGCTACACTCATTACAGTAACACGAGGTTTTACAATATCACGTAATACCATTGGCGCTTCTGAAAGATAGCAAGTAGTAAAATCTGCAACACCCTCTGAAATGGCTTTACGATTTGTACCTGATGCAAAAAATGAGTTGTAACTGAAATGACCTTTCACTTCTTCGTCAACCCAAGGTGTTTCACCAAGCAAGAGCATATTGATGACTTGAACATTATGAAAATCCTTATAATTTTCACGCATAGCACGAACAATAGCTCGAGGCTCACTACATCCAAAAGACATAACTACTTTATCGCCATCTTTTATTGCTTTAATTGCCTCATTTGCGGATACAAGTTTTTGATTGTATTCTGCTTTCCAAACCATAGAGTTACCTTTTCTTTCTAAAATGTATTTTTATTATACACGATATTACTTTTTTGTTCAATAGGGATTTTGAAAATGGAAACAATTCTACAAATTTGAGTTTGTCGGGCTCATTGAATGGTGTTGTTTTGCCTCCCTCTGACGAGGGAGGTGGCAACGCGTTAGCGTTGACGGAGGGAGAGATAGGCTTTAATAGGCGTTTTTGACTACCCCTCAGTCAACTTCGTTGACAGCTCCC
>JAZLBG010000124.1:0-20063 GCA_045613585.1 Candidatus Fimenecus sp.
AAAGGTGTTAATAATAATTCCATAATTTTTCTCCTTTAATAAATAATTACTTTGTTATAACAAGCGTAGTCCCCTCTACGCTTACTATCTTAACTGATTGGTCTTTTTCGACTTTTTCGCCATTCTGAGTTCTGGCTTTCCAATAAATGTCGCCTACAAGCACCTTGCCATTAAGACCATCTGTATCTTCTGTAGTTTTACCGTATTTACCGATAAGTTTACTGTCTACACTGACTTCGTCTTTATCTTTTTTTATGTATTTCTTGTAAACTTTACGAGAAATAAACATAGCAATTACACTAAGTATTATAAAGACAAGTACCTGAACAAGAAAACTGTCAACTACTAAAGACACAAGGCAAGTAAGAAGCGCTGCAGGTACAAACCAGATTGAAACAAGTGCTGCTGTTGAAAATTCAATTATAAGAGCTACAACACCCACAGCAACCCACAATGCCCATAGGTTTTCAAATAAGAAATCCAACTCTTTCACTCCTTTACTTTATTGCATATTGATAAAGTGCACCCATAACCGTATCTTCAAAACTGCCTGATGCACCCCAGTCAAACCTTAAAAGTCCTTGACCGCCACCACCACTTACAACGTGAATGTGTGTTCTGCCACGAAGGTTATCCGCCACAACGGTCAATGTAAGACGATTTCCTGCACGATAATAGTGTTTTTCATAAACCGAAACTGTAAGCTTTGTACCATTACCCATATCACTTACATATTCATCAATTTTCTGACCTGTGATTGACCCGTTTATAACTGCTTTATCAATTAAGTCAATCGCCTCATCAGGTGAAACTGATACATAAAAATCCGTCATATAAACCCCCTCCTTAAATTAAATGAATAAACGCTTTTTGTGCAAGTTCTTTCATTTGTGTTGCAAGAATTGCAAGCACCATAGCTCTGAGTGCAGTTCTCAATTTTTTCTGAGAAACACCATCGCTGATTTTTGCGTGTTCAAGACGATTGTCAATGACACGGTCAAGATATTCTGTATCTGCAACAGCATTCTGTTGACACGTATAAATTATACTACACAGAATATTGAACAATTCCCTGTCAGGCAAAATGTCGTCTGAACGGTCTTCTACTGACCCGTTGATATAGCTCATCAGAAATGCGATTTGTTCAAGTTGCATTGAGCCTCGCATCATATTAATAAGTATGATACGCATAACTTGTTCTTCACCATAACGTTTTCCCTCGGGATTTTTTACCCATCCACGCTTTACCCAATTCTGAATTGTTGATGCCTCAAGCCCAGTGAGTTCTCTGACCTGCGCCAAGGTTAAGCCTTTTGTAACTGTTAATAGCGGAGCAATGACAGAATAACAATTATCTGCCGCAACGCTATTAAAGTTCAGCACCGTACCTGGTATTAATTCCAACATACTCCACCTCCTTTAGTTCTTAACTTATGTTGTGATATGATTATATCATAGGTTCATATGAACTTCAAGGGCGTTTTTATGACTTTTTTATACTATTTTTTGACATTTTAGGTCTGCAGAAAGAATTTTTCTCATTTTTTCAAAGATTTTCTTTAGTTTTCATATGTTTTTCTCGTTTTTTGATGAAAAAATAAATAAAAAATGGCGGAGTCAAGACTCCGCCCTACCAATACCATATTAAGTTGTACTTTATTATGCAACAATATCTTTCATTTTTTCTTTTGCACGTTTTAGTGTTTTCTTTAAGAAAATTGCACTTAATGTGAGAGATACACATTCTGCAATAGGGAAAGCAAACCACACTAATTCAAGACGACCTGATTGTGAAAGCAACCACGCAGCAGGAAGCAATACTACTAACTGACGACAAATTGAAACAGTCAAACTGTGATTTGGGTTACCAATTGCCTGACAAACAGACCCTGCAATAATACAGAAACCTGCAAAAATAAGATGTGTACCAATAATTCTTAACGCTGGCACGCCAATTTCAAGCATACTTTCGGAAGCATTAAAGAATCCAAGAAGAATATGTGGTATAAACTCAAATGCCAACACACCTGCAAACATAATTAAAACCGCTGTAATAATTGTAAGCTTGATGGTTTTCTTGACTCTGTCATATCTCTTTGCACCATAGTTATATGCAATAATTGGTACCATACCGTTGTTGAGTCCGAAAATCGGCATAAATATGAAACTCTGCAACTTGAAATATGCACCAAAAACCGCTGTTGCAGTTGTTGTGAATGCAATAAGAATTTTGTTAAGGCAGAATGTCATAACTGAGCCAATGGACTGCATTACAATTGATGGAAGTCCGATTTTATAAATCTCTTTTACAATCTCTTTATTAAATCTGATTAATTTGAAACTGATGTGAACATCTTTGTTATATTTAAGATTGAAAATAATTGCTGCACAACCTGCCACAATCTGACCGGCAATTGTTGCAATCGCTGCACCTGCAACTTCAAGTTTTGGAAATCCGAATAATCCAAAAATTAAAATCGGGTCAAGAATAATATTTACAACTGTACCCATAAGATGTGTAAGCATTGTGCAGAAAGTTCTGCCTGTTGCCTGAAGCATTTTTTCAAAACAGAACTGTGCAAAAATACCTATTGCACCACACATACAGATTGTTGCATAATCTGTTCCGTATTTTACAATTTCTTCTACATCTGTCTGAGCTAAAAAGAATGGTTTTGCAAAGAAAAAGCCTATTAATGCAAAAACAATATAACTACAGACAAACAAGAAAATACCTGTATTGGCAATTTTGTTTGCTTTTTCAAACTGTTTTGCACCTAAAGCTCTTGACAAAAGCGCATTCATACCAACTGAAGTACCACCGCAAACTGCAATCATTAATTGTTGCAACGGAAAGGCAAGTGAAACTGCATTAAGAGCATTTTCACTTAACTGGGCAACAAATATACTGTCAACAATGTTGTAGCAAGCCTGAATAACCATTGAAAGCATCATTGGTGCAGACATTGAAAACAACAATTTGCCTATAGGCATTACACCCATTTTGTTTTCTTTAACACTCATTTTTTACATCCTCATACACAAAAATAAACCGTACTTGCAAGTACGGTCTATTTATATTTTAATTATTTCTTGCTCTTTTTATCTTCGCCGTAGCCATAGCCGTAACCATAACCATAGCCGTAACCATAGCCGTAACCGTAACCTTTTCTGTGCTTTCTAGAAGTTCTGATGAATTTGTTAGCAACACCAGTTTCAGTTGCATTATAGATACAACCGATAACTTCTTTACCTGAAGCACCCATATCTTCAATTGTTTTCTTAATACGACGAATTGGTGAGTGGTCGTTACGAACAACAAGCATACAAGCGTCAGCATACTGTGTTACAATTGCTGCATCGGCAACAAGGCCTGCAGGTGGAGTATCAATAATAACATAATCGAATTCATTCTTAACTGCTTCAATAATTCCTTGAGCTTCATCAGAAGCAAGAAGTTCGGCAGAGTCATTAACTGCCTGACCTGAAATAAGAAGGAATAAGTTGAACTTTTCAAAGTATTTGATTGATTCGCTAAGTGATTTTTCACCACGAATAACACCAGCCAAACCTGTTTCGTTGACAGCAGTAACCCCTAAAGTTTTGTGAACTGATGGTTTACGAAGGTCAGCGTCAATAAGCAATACTGATTTGCCATTCTGTGCAAGAGCCAATGCAGTATTTGTTGAAATTGTTGTTTTACCTTCATTTTCAGAAGCACTTGTCAATGTGAATACTTTATAATTCTGACGTTTTGCAACAGTTTCAATTTTAGTACGAATAAGTTTGAATGCTTCAATAAACATAAAGCCATTTTTTCTGTCAGTAATAAGAATATTCTGTTTTTCAGAATCTTTACCTGATTTTTTAACGCTGATGATTGAACCAAGCATTTTGCTACCAAGTTTCTTTGTGATATCATCAGATGCTTTAACTGTATCTTTAATGAAGATAATAAGGCAGATTGCGAGAACAACTACACCTGCACCAAATACAAAACCTAATAATGTGAATAAAAGAGTTGAATTATCTGCATTTGGAGCATCAGGTTTTACTGGTGGGTCATAGTTTTTAGCATATGTGCTTGGATATGCCTCTTCAGTAATTGTTCTGAAGTTATTTACATAACTTGTAGCAACTGCATATGAAACATTAGGGTTAGTAGATGTAATTGAAATAGAAATAATTGATGTATCTTCTACAAGTGTTGAGCTTATCATTTTCTTTACATCTTTACCTGTAAGAGCCTTACCATCCACTTTGTAGCCACTATTTTCAGCAACAATGTCCATAAGACTGCTTGACTCTGTCATAATATACAAGTAGTTTCTTGCAAGCTGACTACTAGCACTGATGTCAGATGCTGACTGACCTGCTGTAACTGTATTTTCAGTTTTGTTGTCAACAGTAAAACGCATTGTACATGTATAAGATGGCACATAATTAAGTTTTGCCACACCAAAACCAATACCTGCACAAACAACGGCAGCAATTAAAATTACCCACCATTTCTGTACAACACGAATAGCATATTGAGTTATCGTTTGAAGGTCAATGCCTTCATCAACATTGTTCATTTTTGAATTGTATTCCATATTAACACTCCTATCACATAATAATCCGTGTTTCAATCTAAACTATTATATCAAAACTGATTGCTTTATGCAATCTTTTTTTGCAAAATCTTTAACTTTCTGTAACCTTACCATCATAAACTTGAATTTCACGGTCACAACAATCAAGCACCGCTTGGCGATGAGTAATAAAAATTACTGTTGTATCATCACGTTTTTTAAGATTTTCAAGTAATTTTCTTTCTGTTTCGTCATCAAGAGCACTTGTAGATTCATCCATTAAAAGAATTTTACCTTCACCAAGCAACGCGCGTACAACGGCAAGACGTTGAGCCTGACCCTCAGAAATTCCGCCACCATCTTCCGAAAGTACAAAATCAATACCATTTTCAAGGTCATAAACAAATTCTGCACAAGCATCAGAAATCGCATTTCTAATATTCTCATCAGTGGCATCAGGACGAAGCAAAGTAATATTTTCTTTTACTGTACCACTGAATAACATATTGCCTTGTGGCACAACAGAAAAAAGATGTCGTGTTTTACAACAATCATATTCACCTTTTGATGTTTCAATAAAGACTTTTCCTTTTTCTGTTGTATAAACACCTGTTATCAGTTTAAAAATTGTAGATTTACCTGCACCAGATGGGCCTTTTATTCCTACAAACTCGCCTTTTTTAACTGTAAATGTTGCATTTGTAAGAATTTTTTCTTCCCCGTAACCAAAAGTTACATTTTCTGCCTTGATTTTCTGGAAATCAGAATATGCAACACCCTTATCACAATCAATTTCATCTTTTTTTATTTCAGAAACTTCTATTAATCGTTGAGCTGATGCTATCATTCCATAAAATGATGGCAAAATGCTTGTAACCCCAACAACAGGAGATTGCAACTGGTTAACAAGCTGCACAATCGCAACAACTGTACCAAATGTCATTGTGCCTTTAAGAACACCATATGAGCCATAAGAAACTGCCGCTAAATACCCTGCCGCAAATGCTAACGAAAAACTGATGGTTGCCAATATTGAATAGTTTTTCTTTTTAACCTTTTCACGATAAAACTTTTTCTGTTGTTTGTATGAACGTTTAATAATTTTTTCTTCAATTCCAAAAACTTTTACAGCAAAAAGATTTTCTATCATTTCTTGCATAAACGAGCGTACTCTTGCATCTCTCTTTTGTACTTTTGAATGCAAGTTTTTAAGTGTTTTTCTGAAAATTGCAGCCACAATTATAACTACAAAACCACAAGCAATAAAAATTATTGCAAAGCGTCTGTCAAGAGCTAATAAAGCCACCGCTGCACTTGCAATTCTTACCAGTTGCCCAACTAAAGCAGGAAAAATATGAACATAATTATCGCTTACATATGTTACATCTGCAGTAAGTCTTGTCATGAGGTCACCACTATGACGCTCACTTACGTTTGCATATTCACCATAAATGACACTTTTAAAAACATTAGTTTTTAGGCGGATTTCAGCCTTGCCCTGACTTATTGCTTCAACCAGCGACGATATTACCCTTGCAAGAATTTGTGAAACAATCAAGAAAAACAGGATTGTAGCATTCTTAAAAAGTTCATCCGCTTCTTTATTCTGTGCATTATCCATTACAGTTTTTGAAAGCATTGCAAACATAGTTACACACACAGCAGACCAGGCGTTAAGCACTACAAGCACTACACCTTCTGCTCTGCGTTTTCCACAGTTATTATATATCCATTTTAAAACTGCTGAATCTTTCATATTTTTACTCGTCAAGCAAATTATGCTCTCTCATCTTATTTATAAGTTTTTCTACGTCTGTTTTTACTGTTTCAATTGGAGCGTTATAATCGTTGGCAATTTTCTTAACAATATCTTCAACAGAATTTGTTCCGTCAAGCATATTAAAAATTTCAGCACCAACACTATTAAAAGTCATAACACCATTGAAGTTCATTTTTTGTGCACCTGTTGCAATAACGATTTTTGCCCCTGCAACATCTTTTAAAATGTAACCATCTTTTATTTTCATTCGTTAATCAGCCTTTCTATTTCATTATAGGCAATTATTGCCGCGTCATCATCAAGATTACAACCTAACGAAAACACGGGAACTTCTCGCAACAAACAGTCTGCAAAATCAAGCATTTTTTCAGCAAGATTTCTGTCAGCCGGTTTAATTGTCTGTTCAATCAAAAGACTCACTGCCTGAAAAGGAAGCATTCTTTTTACAGTGTTTGTTTCACTTCTATGTAAAAAAGTAATTGCTCTGACAGGAATTTTAACATCAAGATTTTCGTCAGTTTTTCCTGAAAATGGTGTACCACAAGCATACCATTTACCATTATCATAAATAAGGGCAGGTTTATCATCATTGATAATTCTTGTACCCTCAAGATTTTTCAGCCACAAGTGTGTATGTGTTGATTTGCCTGTGCCACTTCTTGCCGAGAAAAGATATGCATAACCATCTTTTTCAACACAAGAAGAGTGCAACATCATTCCGTTATGTTTTAAAAGTTCGTTGTAAAAAGCATCACAAGTCCACATATATTCGTGCTCGTCTAATGTAAGATGTGGGATTTCTTCTTTCTTTTTACTGATAAACTCTTCTTTTATGTTAAGTCGGATTTGAGTTTCACTGTCGTCAAAATCTGCCTTATAAGGATTTGAACGCTCACGAAGAAGATTACCACGTACATTATATTCTGTTTTAAGACCTGCAATAACGAATTTTTCCATAACGAATCTCACTTTATCTTCCCAAATAACCTATTGGGTTTACGTTTCTACCATTCACTTTAACTTCATAGTGAAGATGGGCACCTGTAACATAACCTGTTGCACCAATCTGACCGATGGCTTGTCCCCTGACTACTCGTTGACCTGAATAAACTCTCAACGAGCCACTTCTCATATGATTGTACATTGTTGTAAGTCCGTTGCCATGGTTAATGATTACTGTAACACCACCAGAGCCATACCAACCTGCATATGTTACTGTACCTGATTCTGATGCAACAACTGTACAACCACTACTGCCACCTGGACGAACAAGGTCAATACCCGCATGCCAACCGTCACCAAAGTTACGATAACCATAACCTGATGAAATTGAATATGCACCAACTGTTGGCCATAAGAGCCTTCCGCCACCAGAAACAATTGCACCTGATGAATAGGAGTTTTTCTTTGTACCAACCTGTACTTTTTTATCTACCGGTTCACGTACTGTTGTTCGTGAAACCTCTTTTGTTGAAACTCTTACGCCGTCAATATAAGTAACAAGTTCTGTTACCTCTTGAACGCCATTTGAACCTGCTGTAATTGTCTTTTTATCGCCTACATAAAGCTTATCTGTTTTGACTTCAACTGTTTTATAAGGGATTTCAACTTCTCTTGTTTCTGTTTTTGTTGTTTGAACACGAATAAAGTTAACTTCACTAGACAAAAGAATTTTTTGACCTATATAAATACTCTCTTTAAGCTCAGGGTTAAGGTTAAACAATTGAGATGTTTTCATATCAAACTTCTGTGCAATTTCAGAAACTGTGTCACCCTCTTGAATAGTATAATAACGGGCTTCACTCTTTTTAGAATTAAGTTTTTCGTTTAAATATGATGCATCTTTAACTGTATTTTCGTTATCTGGGTATAAGCCTTGCACATACTCAATATTTTCAACAAAACCTACAACCGCGTTTTCTTCACCAGTTTCGTGCTCTGCTAAAATACTGTCAAAAACGCTCAATGCATCTGTTTCATTTTTAACTGCACAAATAAAACTATTGTCAATGTAAATTCCACAAGCGTTAGTAATTTTACTGTCAGAATTTTTAATGAGCTTATCACAGATTTCAGTTGCATCATTAATCTGACTACGTTTAACTGCCTTGATTTTATAATCAGCGTCACCAATAAGCTCACTTTCTTCACCATCGTCAGTAACAACTGATGATGCAGAAATATCAAGACGGTCAAAAGCCAATTCACGAGCTTCTTTATACACAGCCTCATTCTGCACATAACCAATAACTTTATCGTTATAATTCAACTCAAGAGCAAATGTAATACCCGCCCAAGCGCTTATCACATTTACAAGCAACACAAGAGATGCTATTGGCAACACAAAATTAAGCACATATGCAAAAGCTTTGTTGTAACGATAATAAGCTTTTTTTACATAGCTTAAAAATCTTCGCAAAAACTTTCCTTTGCCCTGGATTTTTGCTTCTGACATTTTATCAGAAACATTTCGAGCATCATTAACAAGTTTTTTAAACTCTGTAACACTTTCGTGGAATGTTTTAAGAGCAAACTTGTCAATAAGAATAATCAAAGTAAAGAAAAGTGTAGCAATAGTTTTCAAAGGTTTGAGAAATAGTGCCCAAAGCCCTTTGAAAAAGCGTTTGCCATATCGCATTGTCTGTATGCCGATATAATATATTTGATTGTAAATGTTTTCAAACATAACAATTCCTCGTTTATGTGTCTATAAATAGACACAAAATTCCAATATATAAATGGATTATAGCACAAAAGAACAAAAAAGGCAAGTTGAAGTATCTGGCAAAGAAAAAAGGTGGAGTTTAAGCTCCACCTTTAATGCTTTATTAAACTTTTATACCATTTTTAACCTTGTATTTTTTGCCGTTATAGGTTACTGCGCCAGTGTATGATGTTTTAACACCTTTCTTTGCATAGTACCATTTACCATCCGTGTGTTTTACAAGACCTGTATAGTTTGTATTTACTACGCCAGATTTTACATAGTACCATTTGCCATTGTACTTAACAAGACCATTGAATGATGTTTTAACGCCACTCTTTACGTAATACCATTTTCCATCAGTGTGTTTTACAAGACCTGTATATGATTTATCAACCACACCTGATTTTACATAGTACCATTTGCCGTTGTACTTAACAAGACCATTGAATGATGTTTTAACGCCACTCTTTACGTAATACCATTTTCCATCAGTGTGCTTTACAAGACCGGTATATGATTTATCAACCACGCTAGATTTTACGAAGTACCATTTGCCATTGTACTTAACAAGACCATTGAAAGATGTTTTAACACCATTCTTTACATAGTAGTATTTACCATCAGTATGTTTTACAAGGCCAGTGTATGTGGTCTTAATGCCATTTTTCACGTGATACCATTTGCCATTGTATTTTACAAGACCTGTGAATGTGTTATCAACCTCACCATTCTTAACATAACACCATTTTCCATCTACTTTATAAAGACCTGTATATGTTGTTGAGTTATTGTAAAGCTTTTCAATTGCAGTTACATCTGTTTTTGCATCACATCTTGAACAATGTCTTGATTTGCTACCTTCTGTTGTGCTTGTTGGTTCAAGGTCAATTGTGTATTCTGTTGCATAATCGTGACCAAGAAATGCTATTTCTCTTGTTTCTTCGTTTCCACAAGTTGCACAAATATGTTTTTCAACACCTGCATTTTCACAAGTTGGATTTTTTACTGTTGTCCAGTTACCATAGCTATGTTCATTTGTGCTAATGGTTTCTGTTTCAATCACCGCAAAGCAAACTGTGCACTCTTTATGTTTTGAGCCATTTTCTGCACAAGTTGGTTCAACATCTACAATCCAATCAGATGAAGTGTGACCTACTGAGTCAATAGATTCAATTTCAAGTATTTCACTACAGCCTGTACACTCTTTATGCTTTGAACCATTTTCTGTACAAGTTGGGTCAACATCTACAATCCAATCAGATGAAGTGTGACCTACTACGTAGATAGATTCCGTTTCAAGTGTTTCACCACAAACTGTACATTCTTTATGTTTTGAGCCATTTTCTGCACAAGTTGGTTCAACATCTACAATCCAATCAGATGAAGTGTGACCTACTAAGTCAATAGATTCAATTTCAAGAATTTCACCACAACCTGTACACTCTTTATGTTTTGAGCCATTTCCTGTACAAGTTGGTTCAAAACCTACAATCCAATCGGATGAAATGTGACCATTTGCAGGAATCACAGTTGCATTTGCTGTACTGTCGCATCTTGAACAGTGTTGTGACTTACTACCTTCTGTTGTACATGTTGGTGCAAAGTCTATTGTGTATTCGTCAGCATAATCGTGACCAAGACTTTCTACTTCAGTAATAAACTTTCGTTCATTACACAGTGCACAGCTTATACATTCCCCACCATTATTTTCACATGTTGGGTCAACATAAAACTGCACAACCTCATCACCCTGTGCATCACAGTGAAGCGCCGCACTAGTTAAATTACCATTAAAAGAACCAATCGCAATTTCATTCCATTGAGTTTCTGTGCCTTTGTATAATACATGCCATAAATTAGGGCAATACATGAATGCGGATTCACCAATTGATGTTACACCATCACCAATTGTTATACTTTGTAAACTTGTACAATAAACAAACATCTTGTTGCTAATTGATGTTACATTGTCACCGATTGTTACGCTTTGTAAATTTATACAATTAACAAATTCACAATTACCAATCGATGTTACACTATCTGGAATGATTATGCTTTGTAAACTTGTGCAATTAGAAAATGCATAATTACCAATTGTTGTTACATTGTCACCGATTGTTACGCTTTGTAATTTATCACAATAAGCAAACACATCATTACCAATCAATGTTACACTATCTGGAATAATTATGCTTTGTATACCGTCACAATTATAAAACGCTTTATAACCAATTGATGTTACGGTATAACCATCAACTGTAGATGGAATTTCAACTACTGTTGCAGTACCTTTGTAACCTTTAATTGTTGCATTTCCACCACTCACAATATAAGTAAAATCACCACTTGTTAAAGCAAATGATGATATCGTCATAACCATAAAAATCGATATTATAGTTATAACTAACAATAAACCTTTGCTTGATTTTTTCATAAAATCAACTCCTAATTTATTTGTAATATTATAATAACATTTTTTTGCAATATTTTCAATGTTACAACATACAAATTTTGCTATTGATTATTGGTTATTTTGACTAGAAAGTATGTTGATAAATTGGAGTTTGTAGGGCTCTTTCAAATTCTTGTCTCCCCTGAAAGGGGAGATGTCACGAAGTGACAGAGGGGTTATACTCCCAACAAAACAAACCCCTCAGTCTCGCATTCGCTCGACAGCTCCCCTTTCAGGTGAGCCGAGAAAACGCATATAAAACAGTTAGACAAACTCAAATTTATCTAATGAAATAAAAAGCAACAAACACTATGACTTGCAAATAAAAATATAGTAATTAATGGCATATTTTTTCTAAATATTCATTTACTTTTTCTCTGTATTGTTGTATAATGACTATAATTGTATAAATATGCACAAATATTGAGGGGCGAATGAAATGAAAAAAGGAACAAAAAGGTTTTTAGGATTTGCAATTCCAACTGCAACACTTGCTATTGCTGCAAGACAAGCTTATGTAAAAATCCGTTATGGTGCCAAGAACGCAAAGGACACTATTAAATTCAGTGAGTCAATTGAAAACGAAACTCCTGAAATTCATCTTACTGCGCACAGAGGACTTTCTTCAGTTTGTCCTGAAAACACACTTGAAGCTTTCAAAGAAGCTGCAAAATACAATTACTATGCTCTTGAATGTGATGTTCATTACACAACTGATGGTAAATGGGTAATTATTCACGACTATATGCTTCAGTCAATGTGTGAAGAAAAAGGCGACGTTAAGACTATGTCTTACGACGAAAAACTTTCAAAAATCAGATTCACAAACGGCGCTAATATTAAAGATTTTCCAGATGCTCGCCCTTGCCTTGTTGAAGAATTTATTGAAATCTGCAAAGAGGCTAACATCAGACCTATGATTGAAGTTAAAGATAAGAGAGTTGACAAGGTAGAAAATCTTTATAAAATCATTTGTGATTATGGCATCGAAGATAGCGTAATTCTTATTTCTTTCCATAAAGAAGTACTTCGTGAATTCAGAAAACTTTCACCAGATATGGATTTGTGGCTTCTTGTTCACGCTATTACTGATAGCAAAATTCTTGAATGCATTGAAAATGGTAACGGTGTTGCTTTTGAGGCAAAACGTGCTAATTCAGAAGCAATTCAAAAAATCCACGACGCTAACCTTACTGCTGCTTGCTGGACAGTTGACACAAAAGAAATGCTTAACGAAATGATTAAAAACGGCGTTAAATACATAACAACAAACGCAATCCTTCCTGAATAAGAGGTTACAACAAATGACAGACTGCAAAAAAATTGCTGAACTTATTTTCAGTGATGTGGACAAGTCCACAGAATATTATGAAGAACTTTATCCTGCAAGAGATTTGCCAGAAGGTGCGAGAGTAACAAGATTTGCTCCAAGCCCAACAGGTTATTTGCATTTTGGCGGACTTTATGCAGGTTTCGCATCAAAACTCACTGCTGATACAACTGGTGGTGTGTTTATGCTCCGTATTGAAGATACTGACAAAAAGCGTGAGGTAGAAGATGGTGTTACAGGAATTGTAACAGGTCTTAAAGCATTTGGCGTTTCTCCTGACGAGGGTGTAATGGGCTTTGACAGTGAAGAGGGCAAATACGGACCTTACACACAGAGTCACAGACGAGCAATTTATCGTGCTTTTGCAAAGAAACTTATGGAAGAGGGCAAGGCTTATCCTTGTTTCTGCACTCCTGAGGACCTTGAAGAAATCAGAGCAAAGCAGGAAAACGAAGATATCAAGGGTTACTATGGTGCTTATGCAAAATGCAGAGATTTAAGTGATGATGAAATCATTGAAAAAGTCAATGCAGGTACTCCTTTCACCGTTCGTCTTCGCTCAACAGGTGACATTTCAAGAAAAATCAAGTTCGAGGATATGATTAAGGGCAAAATTGAAATGAGTGAAAATGTGAATGACGTTGTTATCTTAAAGGCAGACGGAATTCCAACTTACCACTTTGCTCACGCTATTGATGACCACTTAATGCGCACAACTCACGTTGTCCGTGGTGACGAGTGGATTGCTTCTGTACCACTTCATATTGAACTTTTCAAAACTTGTGGTTTCAAACCTGTTAAATATGCTCATATTGCACCAATTATGAAAGAAGAAAATGGTGGCAAGAGAAAACTTTCAAAGAGAAAAGACCCTGAAGCAAATGTTTCATACTACATTGAAAAGGGTTATCCTGAAGCTTCAGTTAAAGAATATATGCTTACAATTCTCAACTCTAACTTTGAAGAGTGGAGAAAGGCAAATAAAACAGAGGATATCAGTAAATTCCCATTTAACCTTAAAAAGATGAGCGTTTCAGGCGCACTTTTTGATATGGTTAAATTCAACGATGTATCAAAAAATGTTATTTCTGTTATGACTAACCAGCAGGTTTATGATTTAGTTGTTGCATGGGCAAAGGATTACAACGAAAAATTGTACAACCTCTTTACTGCTGACAGTGAAAAGGCAAAGGCAATTCTCAATATTGACAGAGATAATCCAAAACCAAGAAAAGATATTGCATGTTGGGAAGAAGTTGAAAATTATGTTTCATTCTTCTACAATGAACTTTATACTCCTGACTCAATACTTCCTGAAAACATCAACAAGGAAGATGCAATAGAAATTCTTACAAAATATAAGGAAGTTTATTCAGAAAGCGACAGTAAAGAAGACTGGTTCAACAAAATCAAGGAACTTTGCTCTGCTTGTGGATTTACTCCTAATGTTAAGGAATATAAACAGAATCCAGATGCCTTCAAGGGTCACGTGGGTGATGTTTCAACAGTTATCCGTATTGCAATTACATCTCGTACAAACACTCCTGATTTGTATTACATTATGCAAATTCTTGGTGTGGACGAAGTAATGAACAGAATTGATAACACAATAAATTCATATAAAGCATAGAGGAACAAAAATGGAAGAAGTAACAAAGATTTCAAATTTTATTCACGACTTTATTGATGAAGATTTGGAAAACGGAGTGTATGATAAAGTGCAGACCCGTTTCCCACCTGAACCAAACGGTTATCTTCACATTGGTCACGCAAAGGCAATCTGCATTAACTTTGCAACAAGCAAAAAGTATAAGGGTGAATGTAATCTTCGTCTTGATGACACTAACCCACAAAAAGAAGATACAGAATATGTAGATGCTATTAAAGAGGATATCGAATGGCTTGGCTTCAAGTGGAACAACTGTCTTTTTGCATCAAGTTATTTTGATTACATCTACGAATGTGCAGTAAAGCTCATCGAAAAAGGTTTGGCTTATGTTGACGACCTTTCTGCTGACGAAATCAGAGAATATCGTGGTACTCTTACAGAGCCTGGTAAAAACAGTCCATATAGAGAAAGAAGCATTGAGGAGAACCTTGATTTATTCAAGAGAATGACTGATGGCGAATTCCCTAACGGCGCAAGAGTGCTTCGTGCAAAAATTGATATGGCTGCTGCAAATATCAATATGCGTGACCCTGTTATTTACAGAATTGCTCATGTACCACATCACCAGACCGGTGACAAATGGTGTGTTTATCCTATGTATGACTTTGCTCATCCATTGTCAGATGCTAAAGAAGGTGTTACACACTCTCTTTGCTCACTTGAATTTGAAAACCACAGACCACTTTATGACTGGTTCTTGAAGGCTCTTGATATTCCAACTCCTCCAAGACAGATTGAATTTGCTCGTCTTAACCTTAACTACTGCCTTACAAGTAAAAGAAAGTGCTTAGCACTTGTTAACGAAGGTATTGTTGATGGTTGGAACGACCCAAGAATGGCAACTCTCAGCGGTATGAGAAGACGTGGCTACCCTGCAGCTGCAATCCGTAATTTCTGTGAAAAAATCGGTGTTTCAAAAGCTTATTCAGTAGTTGATTATGGTCTTTTGGAGTCTTGCGTTCGTGATGAACTTAACGCTAACGCTGCAAGAGCAATGGCAGTTCTTCGTCCTTTAAAGGTTGTTATTGACAACTATCCTGAAGGACAAACAGAAACTCTTGATGTTGAAATTCATCCAGAGCATCCTGAAATGGGTACAAGAAAGGTTACTTTCGGCAAAACTCTTTACGTTGAGCAGGAAGACTTTATGGTTGAGCCTGTTAAAAAGTATTTCAGACTCTTCCCTGGTAACGAAGTTCGTCTTAAGAGTGCATATTTCGTTAAATGTGTTGGCTACGACACAGACGAAAATGGTAATGTTACTTGTGTTCACTGTACTTATGACCCTGAAAGCCGTGGTGGTAACTCACCTGACGGAAGAAAGGTTAAGGGTACTCTCCACTGGGTAAGCGAAGCAAACTCTTTCAAAGCAGAAGTTCGTCTTTATGACAGACTTTTCAACAAAGAAAACCCATCTGACGAAAGTGCAGGAGCATTTACAGAAAACCTTAATCCTGAATCACTTGTTATCCTTAAAGATTGTCTTATTGAAGGCGGTCTTAAGGCTGACCTTAAAGCAGGAGATACATTCCAGTTTATGCGTCAAGGCTATTTCTGCGTAGATATTACATCAACTGAAGATAATGTTGTATTTAACCGTACAGTGCAACTTAATTCTTCTTGGGGGAAATAATATGAGTAAAACAAAAAAGATTAAACAAAAAACCACAGGTTTTGATATTCTTTATAGAGTTGTAACCGCATTAGCTTGTGTTGCTATGTATCCTATTTTCTACTTTGCTAATTTGTTTACTATTGCTATAAAGCATACTGATATTTCAGATTTGCTTAATCAAATCACAGGTGAAAGCACTCTTCATGTAACAGATGAGTCAATTTCACTTGCAAGACTTCCTGAAATTATTGATTTATTTTCAAGTTTTACAAATGATGATTTTGATTTTAAAGCATCTGTTCTTCAGAATGCACTTTACAGACCAGTTATTGTAACTGCTATATTTATTGCAATTGCATTGGTTATTGGTCTTGTAATTCTTGGATTTGCACTTTTCTCAAATAAAGTTAAAGTGATTACAGGTCTTTCAATTGCAGGCTTTTTCAGTACAATCGCAGCTTATGTTGCATTCGGATTTTTTGCAAATCCTCTTCTTTCAGGCGAAGTTACACTTTCAGAACTTTTGAATATTGAAGGAGTTATAGGAACAGCCATTATGAGCTTTGTAGGTGAAGTTATGGTTTGTACTCTTGACACCGCATTCTTTGGCGTTATGTTTGTAATGCTCGGTATTTGTGCTTGGTCTGTTTCAGTTCTTATTGTTAATAAGAGTGAAGAAAAAGAAAAGGCTATGAAAGAAGCAGCAAGAAAAAATAGATAAAAAAACGGAGCAAACGCTCGGGTTTGCTAGGAACACAAAAAACTATTGGGAGACACTTTGTAATGAAGTGCTCCCAATTTTTTATATAAAAAATTACACTTTTAGATTGAAAATGTCATAGTGGGTTATATACGTTAAAAGTAATTATGCCAAAGAGAAAATATTTTCTTCGTTGTATATGTAATATTGCAAATTAAAATTTGCAGTGATATTTTTAATAAATCAAAAGTGATATTGAAGCCTGATGGCTTCAGTGTTATTTTATTCGCGTGAAACTGTCCGAAGGACAATAACACTGTGCAACGCACAATAAAACTGCGAAGCAATATCACTCGCCGTATGGCGAATAAAACTGCCGAGTGTCCTTACGAACACTCGGCAAACGCTCCGTTTTTTTATTGTTCATTTACAATTTTGAATGCTTCTTCTGTTGCAAGTCCAAGTTTTGTGACTATATCCTTTTGTTTTGGTATGCAATAGATTGAGTCGTTGCTTGTTGAAACATCAAAGCAATCTAAATATTTTAATTGTTTGAATTGATATTCTGTGTGTAATCCGTAAAGTCCTTTTGTAGGACGCTGAATTCTGAAATCGTGACCATTATAATGACCTTCGATTACAAATCCGTTTTGCAAATCGTGGGTGACTTTTACTTTGCCAAGGTCTATATATGTGTTAACACCCGGTGTGGAATATGCTTGCACCTCTTCTTCATAATGGTAAGTGCCATCAAGAAGTTGCTTACGTACATTTTCTCTTTCCCAATTAAACCAATCAGGAATATGAGAAAATTCAGTTTCACCATTAAGCGCTTTCATTTCACCAAGCTCTGTCATTTCCCATTTTTTACCGCAAGCTTCACAAGATAAATAAATACCTTTTGAAATCATTTGATATTCTGTTTTACAGTTAGGGCATTGATAAAGGATTTTATTAAGCCCCTCGGCACGATATTTTTCTTTTATATGAATATTATTTTCTTTTTGCCATTTGTAGTCGTCATATTCCATTTCTTTGCGAATAATCTCGTTGATTTCGTCAACAGATTTTTCGGCTACTTCTTCGGCAGTAAGAATTTGTTTCATTTCAACGCGGATAGGAGTTTTACGGAACTTAAAATTTGTCCAGAAAGGCAAATTAAGATAATTTCCGTGATTAAGCATAACAACAACAGGAACATTGTTCTTTTTTGCAAGTTTGCCAATAGCAGGTGGCAAAATGCAAAGTGTTCCGTCAGGGGTATATCTTGCTTCAGGGAACATACAGAAAATATCACCATACTCTTGAAGCACTTTTTTGCAAGCCCGCACAAGACTTAAATCTGTTGTGAATTTTCGTGTGCAGATGCAACCAAGTTTTTCCATAGTTTTTGAAACTTTGTAATATGTGTGAAAAGTTGCAACAGTATTTACCTTATCAGGGTAAGTTGCCTTAAACATAGTACAAAAATCAAGAGACTGCATATGGTTGATAAGCAAAATGTAAGGTGGCTTTAAGCCATCCATATTAAATTTTTCAATTTTATACCCTTTTCGTACAAGAGAGAGAATAACACTTGAAACAAAGTAAGCAAGTTTTGTTACTAAGTCCGATTGTTTTAACGGAGATTTCGCGGAATTATATCTCTCAACATTATCGGGATAAATAATTTCTGTCAAAAAGTCTCTGTTTTCATTCATAATAGTAATTAAACCGTTGTTTTTTCCTTTTTCTCGCTGACGATTTTATACATTTCTTCAGTTGCAAGCATAAGCTTTGTAACAACATCTTTTTGTCTTGGTATGCAATAGAAAGAGTTATCTTTAACTGACACGTCAAAGCAATCTACCTTGCCAAGTTTTTTGAATGCAAACTCGTTATGTAATGTATAAAGTGTTTTTGTTTGTCTTTGAATTCTGTAATCGTGACCGTTATAGTGACCTTCAATTACAAATCCGTTCTGGAAATCGTGGGTAACTTTCGCCTCGCCAATAGGAATAAATTCAAGACCAGGCATAGACTCTACAGGAAGAACTTCTTCATAATAGTATGTACCGTCAAGAATTTCTTGGCGTACACATTCGCGTTCCCACTCATACCAGTCAGGAATATGTGAAAACTCAGTTTCACCATCAAGGGCTTTAAGCTCGCCAAGCTCGGTGTACTCCCAGACCTTGCCACATTCTTCGCAAGTAAGGTGTATGCCCTTACCAACAGTTTTACCTTCTGTCATACAGTGTGGGCACTTATAAAGCACTTTATTAAGACCGTCTGCACGGAAATTTTCTGTAATTTTAATATTGTTTTCTTTCTGCCAAGCGTGGTCGTCATAATACATTTCTTCACGGATTACTTCGTTGATTTCGTCAGCTGTCATTTCTTCAATCTGTTCTACTGTGAGGATTTGCTTCATAGTTGAATAGAATGGAACTTTTCTGTATTGACGAAAATCCCAGAATGGCGCATTAAGATAGTGCCCATGATTAAGAAGCACTACAACGGGCACTTTGTTCTTCTTAACAAGTTTGCCCACCACATCAGGGATTATTGCAGTTGTACCAACATTTGAGTAACGAGCCTCAGGGTACATACAAAGAATATCTCCATATTCATGAAGCACTTTATGACAAGCGCGTACAAGACCTAAATCAGTTGTGTATTTTCTGTGACAAGCACAGCCTAATTCTGTCATAACTTTTTCAAAACCGATAAATCCGTCAAGAGTAGCAATATTATTGATTTTGTGTGGATGCAAAGCCTTGTAACTTGTAAAAAAGTCAACAAACTGATTGTGATTGCAAAGTACAATGTAAGGTGGTTTAAGTTTGTCAACATCACCAATTTTCTCAAGTTTAGTGCCACCGCGGACAATAAACTTAAGAATAAAGCGAGAAATATTATAAACTACACCTGCATAAAAGTCGTTTTGTCTTTTAGGCATAATAGGGGGTACAACTATTTTTTTGTCTTCAGGATATACGATATAATCAAGAACTTCGTTCATAAAAATCACCTGTTTGTAACCAATTTGTAACTATTTTACCATAAACAACAAAAATATTCAATAGTGTTTATTTGGAAATGAATTGTGCAATATCTGGTGGCAATTCACTTTCAATTTCGATTAACTCTTTTGTAATAGGATGTGTAAATTTGCAATAGCAACAATGCAAAGCCTGGCGAGAAATGTCATCGCGAGGGGAGCCGTACATTGTATCGCCCGTAAGGGGAGTGCC
>JAZLBG010000125.1:0-2703 GCA_045613585.1 Candidatus Fimenecus sp.
GGCAAAGAAAAAGCGTGGTCAAAAACCACGCATATTGAATAGATTATTTTGTTTCTGTTTTATCCTTTTCTTTTTCTGCAAGGTTGTTTGTATTCATTGAGTTGCGGTAAACTATAAATCGGCAGAAAAGATATTCTGTAACAAGATTACAAGACATTGTTACAACTTCAACTATGTAGTTATTAACACCTGCATTTTCGGCTAACTGACCGAGATAAAGAGAAACAGGAGTGAATACGCAATAGAAAAGTGCAACTTTAAGCATTGCAACGGGTACATTTGTTGCAGATTTGAATGTGAATTTACGATTTACTGTAAAGTTATAAAGAACTGACAAAATAAGTGATGGAAGATATGCTTTCCAGTGTTCACAATTTATAAGCTCGTGAATAATTGTGTAGGACACAATTTGAATTATACCTGCGCCCATTGAGAATGCAACGAATTTTGCAATTTGGATTATAGTTTCTTTAGTAGAAAGTTTTTGGTTTTGATTTGACATAATAATTTTTCTCCTTAATTTACGGACAGACAAGGATGTCTGTCCCTACGCGGTCGCTACGCTCAGAATGACTACTCCCTCAGTCAACTTCGTTGACAGCTCCCTCTGAGATGGAGCGAATGCAGGCGTGGAAGCAAAAAAAATTTTATATTTTCGGTTTGAATGATGGCATAAGCTGGAGTTTGAATTGATTTATTCTGTGTTTGTAATCAATAAGTTTTTGCTTTTCTTTATCTTCAATTTCGCCTGTTCTGATATATTTATCAAGTTCGGCATAGGTAAAGCCTAAATTATCTTCATCAGTTTTGCCACAAAGTCCGTCAATTGGTGTTTTTTCAACGAGATTATGTGGTAAGCCTAAAATATGACCGATTTGTTTCATTTCGGCTACTGTTAAGAATGAGCAAGGGCTAAAGTCACCTACTGAATCACCATAACGAGTTGAATAGCCAACCCAATCTTCTGAAAGATTACAAGTGTTTGCAACTCTGCCGTTAACTGATTGGCTAACTGCATAAAGAGTTGTCATTCTCACTCTTGGTGGAATATTCTGCACAGTTTGTGGTGTAATTTCTAAATCTGCAGGAAGATTTTTCATAAGACCATCTACTGTGTCTTTAATATTAACTGTGTAATTCTTTATTCCAAGATGCTCTACAAGTTGTTTTGCACAATCAATATCGTGTTGGTCACCACAAGGCATAAGCACACCGATTACTCGGTCTTTACCTAATGCTTCAACACAAAGGGCAGCTACGATTGAAGAATCTTTACCACCTGAAATACCTACAACTGCGTTGCAATCTTTTCCGTTTTGTTCAAAAAAGTCGCGAATCCACGCTACACATTCATTTTTTACTTTTAGTGCATCAAATTGATACATAATATCACGCTCCGATATTAACATTGTACCACTTTTTTATATAAGTTTCAATAATTTATAAAAATAACGCCCTTGCTTTCGCAAGAGCGTTTATCTTTTATTTTTTTTAATTTCCTAAAAGCTCGCCAACAATTCCGCCTACAACTCCACCTTTATCACTACTTGAACTTGCTGTTGGTAAATATGGAATTAACTGATTTGCTATTTGAGAAACTGGCATTGACTGAATATAAACCTTACCTGGTCCAGTAACTTTTGTATGGAACAATCCCTCACCACCAAGGAAAATATTCTTTGCCCCCTTAACTTGTTGAATATCCATTGTGCAAGTTTCAGTCATAGCTGCAAGATAGCCAGTATCAAGAATAATACTTTCGCCTGCGCCTAATGTATACTCTACACAATGACCATCAATTTCAATGAAAACTAAACCATTACCTGAAATCTTTTGCATAATAAAACCTTCACCACCAAAGAAGATACGACCGAGTTTGCGCTGGAAATACACTGACAAATCAAGGCCTTTTTCCATAGCAAGGAAACCTCTCTTTTGAACAATAATTCCGTTACCTGGAGTTACTTCATAAGGAATAATTGAGCCTGGTAAATTAGATGCAAAAGCAATCATACCTGTGCCACCTTGTGGGGTATATTCATTCATAAAAAGTGAGTCACCTGAAAAAAGACGACCAAGTGCTTTTTTAACGCCACCACCCGAATTTGTTTCCATATGCATATTAGGACTCATCCAACTCATTGCACCACTTTCTGTGCAAAGTGTTTGCCCTGGCTCTGGATAACAGATTACTACTGGCAAATGCCCACCTTCGATTTTGTAATTTAACATTAGAATCCCTCCCTATTCTTTATATTTTTATTTTAACTAGATATAAAGAATTTGTCAATAAAAAAGGACTACTTTCGTAGTCCTTTAATATTAGTCTAATGGTTTCATTGTTGGGAAGAGGATTACGTCGCGGATTGCCTGACTGTCTGTTAAGAGCATTGTCATACGGTCGATACCGAAACCAATACCGCCTGTTGGTGGCATACCGAGTTCAAGAGCGTAAAGGAAGTCTTCGTCAGTTGTGTTTGCTTCTTCGTCACCGAGAGCAAGAAGTTCTTCCTGCGCCTTGAAACGTTCTCTCTGGTCGATTGGGTCGTTAAGCTCTGAATAAGCGTTTGCCATTTCCCAACCGTTCATAAAGAACTCGAAACGTTCAACATAGTTAGGGTCTTCAGGCTTTTTCTTTGTAAGTGGAGAAATTTCAATTGGGTGGTCCATAACGAATGTTGGCTGAACAAGGTGGTCTTCAAC
>JAZLBG010000126.1:0-1618 GCA_045613585.1 Candidatus Fimenecus sp.
CATAAATATTTCACAAATGGGGAGTTTACTATGTCAATTAGGAAAAAATTATTTGCCGCTTTTGGGACAATTGTTCTCCTTGTCATTTTTGTTTCTACTGTGAACTTAATGCAAGTACAACGAGTGAACTCAAATTATGAAACGATTATTGATGAACAACAGTCGATGTTATTACAAGCAAGTGAGATGAAAAATAATTTAAGTACACAAGGCATGCACGTTCGGCAGTTTGCACTTTCAGGTGATTTAGGTATTATAGAGAATCTAGCTGTAGAAAGAGAGAAGATGAAAGAGCATATTGCTTTAATTTCGACAATAGAGCATGATGAATTGTCTGAACCGATTGCCAAAATTATTGAGGAACAACAGTTTTTTAATGAAGCAATAGACAAGACGGTCGAACAAGCAAAGAGATTAAACTATGATGATGCTAAAATTACGATTATTAATGAAGTGCGTCCATCTAATCAAAACTTATCAAATAACATTGAAATATTAATTGCTTATTATGAGCAGCAATTAACGACATTTAGCGATCAGGCAAAACGTGATGCAAAGATGGCAGTTGTAATGACAATGGTTTTAATAGCAATCAGCTTAGTAACTGCAGTTGGATTGGCACTAGCTATGAGTAAATTTATTAGTGCACCCATTCATAAGTTACAAGGTGCAGTATTAACCATTGCATCTGGCGATTTAACGAAAGAAGATGTCAGCGTGAAAACATCCGATGAAACAAGAGACTTAGCGGAGTCGTTTAATAAAATGAAAAAATCACTTACATCCGTAATAAAAACAGTTTATATAAATACACATAAGCTAGCTGATTCAAGTGAAAATCTTACTCGTAATACAGATGAAGCATTGCAATTTATGGAACAAACAGCAACGTTAACAGATCAACTAGCAGTAAATGCTAAAGCATCTGCTGAAGGGGCAAACACAAGTGCAATTGCAATGAATGAGACAGCTCAAGCTGTACAGCAAATGGTACAGTCTACGTCGAAAATTCACCATAATACGCAACAAATGAAAAATCTTACGAATGAAGGAATTCATTCGATTCAAGTAATTGAAAAGCAAATGGATGATATTTCGTCATCAACAAATGTGACGGAACAACTTATTAAGCGATTACTTGAACAATCAATTGAAATTCAGCAAATGACACAGTTAATCACAAATATTACTGACCAAACGAATTTACTTGCACTAAACGCTGCTATCGAAGCAGCTCGAGCAGGCGAACATGGAAAAGGATTTGCTGTGGTGGCAGATGAAGTACGTAAGCTTGCAGAACAATCAAAAGAATCTGCTGAAAAAATTCATCTATTAACAAAAGACATTCAACAAGAAACAAATCGAGTAGCTATCTCAGTTGGAAACAGTGTACAAACGGTAAAAGTAGGCGTTTCCACTGTAAAGCAGGCGGGTCAAACATTTACGCAAATTGAACAATCCGTTAGTATTATTACATCTGAAATTGAAGAAACAACATCATATGTAGAAGAGATTTCAGCATCAGTTGAAGAAGTAGCAGCATCTGTTGGGGAAATTGCGAATCAGTCTAATGATTCAGCGGTACATGCCGCAAAAGTTGCCGAAACGATTGAACAAC
>JAZLBG010000127.1:0-3653 GCA_045613585.1 Candidatus Fimenecus sp.
AGAAGTTATCAACATTTTTTTGCGAACTCAGAACTTTGAACTTTGAACTAAGAAAAAATTCTGAGGTTTTGAGATTCTTAGTTTCTGAGATTTAAAAAATTATTTGTTTTCTATCTTCAATATTCTGGAAATGTTAAAAACCAAATAGCAAGCACTGAATGTGAAAACCCAATAAATTAATGATTGGTAATCATGATTGATAGTGAAAGTTAATGCTATCAATGCCAAAGTGTAAATAATATTTGGTATGAGAAATATCTTGGCCAACATATTTTTCTTCACATTATAATAGTTTGTGATAAAACACCTTGGTGCTTGGGAAAAGTCGTCTTTTGACTTGATGCCTTTTGATTTTAATATTGTGAATGTTGTCAGCTCTTCGATAATTAAAAATATACTTCCTGAAATGGCACGAGACATTAAGTTGGGGTATGCTCCAATTTCAGGTACATGAAGTAAAAAGTATCCCAATAATACGATGAAGATTAAAATGAAGAAAATGTAAATAAGATTGTACCTAATCTTTAAATGATTGTTTGAAATTAAATCTGACATGATTTTGTTATTTTTAAATTTTCAGGTTCGTCCTGAAACCGCCAAATCAATTGGAGATTTGTATGGCAAAAGTATGTAGATTCAATTATTTGCGATTATGTTCTGTTATGTTGTCGTTATGTTTTTTAGAAGTGATAATAAATCTTTATTGATGTTATTCATTTTTGTTTTTTCAATGACTCTTTTTTTTCTGCTTACGCAACCCTGATATGACAATCCTAAAAGTGCAGCCTTGTGAATTTCAGAAATATTTAAAAGTGATAACATGCAATACTCTATTTCACCTTTGTTGAGGTCTGGGAATTTATTCTTGATTTTATATGTGAATTTGTCAAAACAAATATTGATTTCTTCTTCAAGATTTCTTTTCTCGTCATCAGTAAGGTAAATCATACTTGTGCTTACATTATTGGCGTTTAAATCAGATTCACTTTCGCATTTATGTTTTATTAAGCCAATGATATCTGATGCCTCAAATATACTCCATTTTTCAGCGAATTTGTTCTTTGAAGATGATGCCTTTCTTTTAATTATAATAAAAATTGAAGTGGCTGATATGATGAAAAATAATACTAGTAATTTTGTATGATTGTTTCTTTTCTTGTTAAATTTTTTTTGCTGTTCTTCTTCATAATCATGAAAAATATTTTCGGATCCGAATGCTTTTCTTTTTTGCTCTGAAAAAATGTCGTTCAGTGAGTCATGCTTTATGCTGTGAGAGAAAGAGGTGATTGAGTCTCCTTTGATTAAATAAAGATTTGATAGTTGTTTGTGAGCTGGAATTCGTTTCCTTATGTCATTTGATTTAAGAGCCATATTAGAGTATTTTATGGCTTCATCAATGTTGCCTTCTATTTGATACAATGTTGAAAGATAATTGTACATTGAATATGTCATACTTTCTTTGTTGTTAGGAAGTAAAGGAAATCCTTTGGCCCTATATGGAAAAAAAGAACTTAATTTTTCTTGTTGATGAAATGCACTTGTCAATGCCATGTATAATGCAGATATAAGCGGCTCTTCGTCTCGAGTGTAGTTCATGCTTTTTTGCATGTAGTATAGTAAAGTATCAGGATTTTCATATTCGGATAGGTAATAACATAAATTTCCAATTTTTCGATAAATATATACAATGTTTGTGGAATCAGAAGCCATGATGCAGTGTTCTAAAGATTTGAAATAAGTGTCTTTGGCTAATATGTGATTTTCACAATCGTAAAAAATGTCTGCAAGGTTTTTATATATCTCTCCTTTATGGTTTATTGGCTTGTGATTGTTTTTGATTTTGTCGTAATAACGCAATGCTTTTACATATTCTTTGATGGCTTCATTATAATTGCAAAGGGAGTAATGGCATAATCCTAATGTATTATGGGATTTTGAGAGATTGTAGTATTTGTTGTCATTGTTTTTACAGATGTTTAAAGAATCTATGAACTCGTTGATTGATGTTATAATATTTTCATCTGCGATTTCATTGTCTTTCAGGTGTTTATCAAAATCTTTATGAATATTGCAATGTTCGATGCTTTGGTTGCAGCATGAAGTTAATATAAATAAGCTTGTTATGATAATGATTAATTTCATGTCTCATTTTTTTGTATAATGCAAAGGTGATAAAAAACAGTTATAGGTTGGTTATGAACAAAAAAAAGAGCTGCCATTTTGATCTGACCCCAAAAAGTTGGACAAAAAACTTTTGGGGTTTCTTTATGAGCAAAAGACACAATCATGAAGCATTGCTCAAATATATGAGGATGCTAGAAGAAGGTTATTCATTCAAATCAATTAGTAATGAATTTGGCATTAATGATAGAAGACTGCAATATCTATGGGCATTATACCAAAAACACGGCACATCAGTTCTCTATCACAAATCCTATATTAAGACTGATGGAAAATTAAAACAGCAGATAGTATTGGACGTTAAGAAAAATCACTTAACTTTGGTGCAGGCCTCGTTGAAGCACGGAGTGAGCGCAAGTCGATTGAGTATCTGGCTGAAAATAGCTAAGGAACAGGGATTTGACGCTCTATTAAACATCAGAAAGCGAGGACGACCGTCAAATATGGGTAGACCTAGAAAGAAGAAACTAGAAGAAATGACAGAGCTGGAACGTCTGAGAGAAGAGAATGAATATCTCAGAATGGAGAATGCTCTGTTAAAAAAAGTGAAAGCCTTAGTCGAGGAGAGAGAAGCCCGCTGGAGCGAGATTGGGCAAAAGCCATCGAAGAACTAAGGCATGATGGCTTTGGGCTGGAGAAACTGTTGCAGCTCAAAGGGATGGCACGCTCAACCTATTACTATCACACGACAAGGCGAAGTGATGACAAGTATGCAGACATACGCCGTCGCATAGACGAGATATTCTCTCAACATGGCATGCGCTACGGTTATCGTCGTGTATATCAGCAGCTGAGGAATGAAGGCTGTACGATAAACCACAAGACTGTGCAGCGGCTGATGCAGGAGATGAATCTCAGGTCAAGGGTGCGCAAGGTGAAATACCGTTCCTATCGAGGCGAGGTCGGCAGGACTGCTCCTAATATCCTTAACCGTGAGTTTGAAGCTATACGACCTAACCATAAGTGGGCTACGGATGTTACCGAATTCAAGGTGGCTGACCGCAAGTCTTATCTGTCACCGATCATAGATATGTTCAACGGCGAAATCATATCTTACACCATATCAGACCGTCCTGACTTGAAGATGGTTATTGATATGATGCACTCCGCAAAACGTAAAGTTAGGAATACAGAAGGCATCATACTTCATTCTGATCAGGGATGGCATTATCAGCATAAACTTTATCAGCAGACTCTTAAAGACTACGGCATTACACAAAGCATGTCAAGAAAGGGAAATTGCCTTGACAATGCTGTTATGGAAAATTTCTTTGGAATAATGAAATCCGAATTGCTATATTTGCAGAAGTTCTCTGATATGGATGATTTTAAAAAACAATTAAAAAAATACATTCATTATTATAATAATGATAGAATCAAATTGAAATTAAAAGGAAAGAGTCCGGTGCAATACCGAACTCTTTATACATAAACTGTTTTATTAATCCGTCCAACTTTTCGGGGTCAGATCA
>JAZLBG010000128.1:0-1170 GCA_045613585.1 Candidatus Fimenecus sp.
ACCTGTCGTTGAAAATGTTACATTGGAAATTCAGCCGAAAGCTATTACATCGTTTATCGGGCCGAACGGTGCTGGTAAATCGACATTACTTTCGATGGTAAGTCGTCTTTTAGATTCAGATACAGGTGAAGTATTTTTAGATCAAACGGATGTAAAAAAGTTTAAGTCAGATGAATTTGCGAAGCGTGTTGCGATTTTAAAACAAACAAACCATTTTAACATTCGTTTAACAGTACGTGAGTTAGTATCTTTTGGTCGTTACCCTTATTCAAAAGGGCGTTTAAATGCAGAGGATGAAAAGATTGTGGACCAGGCGTTAGAATATATGAACTTAATAGATATGCAAGATAAGTTTTTAGATGAACTGTCAGGCGGTCAAAAGCAGCGTGCATTTATTTCGATGGTTATTGCGCAAGATACGGACTATATTTTGTTAGATGAACCATTAAACAATCTAGATATGAAGCACTCTGTACAAATTATGAAAATCTTACGTAAGTTAGTAGATGAGTTAGGGAAAACAGTTGTCATTGTACTGCATGATATTAACTTTGCTTCTGTATACTCTGATCGTATTGTGGCGTTGAAGGATGGTCGATTAGTAAAAGACGGCCCAACGCATGAAATTATTAATTCAGAATCGTTACGTGAAGTATATGACATGCATATTCCTGTTCAAGAGCAGGATGGTTGTCGAATTTGTGTATACTTTAACTCATCACATTAACTTGTATCACATAACTTGTTAAAACGTGTATAAGTGCTATTGTTATACACGTTTTACAAGCGTTTTAAACGAGAATGATAATTCTTTTCAAAAAAAGTTTAAAATAAGCATTGACAAATTTTGTGCATTTCGATTAAGATAGTAACAGTTGAAAGTAATTGATAATCATTATCAATAACGAAGAGCGTATATAATTAGGAGGAGAATTTAAAAATGAAAAAGTGGAAATTTTTAACTGCTGCGGCAGCGTTAACATTAATGTTAGCAGCATGTGGAGACGATGAAGCGAAAGATACTTCTGCAGAAGATACTGGTGCAGAAACAACACAAACAGAAGATAAAGAGGTTGCTGAAACTTCAGCATTCCCAATGACAGTGTCTTCTTTAACTGGTGGTCGTGAAACTGAAGAAGGTAAACAAGTTACTTTTGAAGATGTAACTTT
>JAZLBG010000129.1:0-1515 GCA_045613585.1 Candidatus Fimenecus sp.
ATAAGCATACCAATATTAGAACCAATTCCCGAGGGGTCCTCTAGGCTAAATATTAACTTGATTGAGTCTCCATCATATAACGTTTCATTTTCTTTATCACAAGATATTATTTTTATTATAGGACCAGTTGTATCTGTTTCAACAGCAAATACGGTAATTGGTGTTATAAGAGTCGTAAAAATTAGTAAAGCAGATAGCAAGACTTGTAAATTCTTATTAAACATATTAAAAGACTCCTTTAAAGCGTTCGTTAATAAGGATATTATAACAAAAAACGATATAGTTTATTAATCGTCATCTTCAGGTAAGTACCAACCATGTTCACTTTTGGGTAACTTTCCAGACCTTCTACTTGCTATTTCATTAACGACATCTACACGACGGGAATCAAGCCTTGTATGTTCTCTTGATTCATAATCCATAGAATCTAATTTATCTCTCATTTTTTCTTCCATATCGTCAAGAGTATCTTCAGATAAATTTCTTAAAATAAAATTGAATAGACCCATTTTAAAGCCACCTATCAAATAACAACCTAAAAAATGATTTTGTAAGTTAATTATAATACAAAAATAAAAAAAGTACAACTATTTGTATTAAAACTGTTGTACTTAGGTGGATGTAACAAAAGTTGAAATAGGTTAAGGCTTGGTAATTGAACAAAACAAAAAGCAAAAGTATATTGGACAGAACAGGAGTTCAGTTTCTACGCGATTGCATTTTGCACTTTGCATTCTGTTAGACAAACTCAAATTTATTAGACAAAAAAATAAAGACGAGGTTGCCCTCGTCTTATATTTTTGTTTATGCTTCGGCAGAAACTACGTCTGAAATTGTTTTGTTAAGTTCAACTTCACTATAGCACTTCATACCAGTACCTGATGGAAGAAGTTTACCGATAATAACATTTTCTTTAAGGCCCATAAGTGGGTCAATCTTACCCTTGATAGCTGCATCTGTAAGAACTCTTGTTGTTTCCTGGAATGATGCTGCTGACAAGAATGAGTCTGTTGCAAGAGATGCTTTTGTAATACCGAGAAGTACAGGGTCGCAAGTTGCAGGAACAAATGCTTCACCTGTTTCTTCTGAACGAAGACGAGCTGCTTCATTTGCCTGTGCAAATTCACGTTTATCTGTTGTAGCACCTGGAAGAAGGTCTGTTGTACCTGCTTCAGCAACTTTAAGTTTTCTCATCATCTGACGAACAATAACTTCGATATGCTTATCGTTGATATCAACACCCTGCATACGATATGTTCTCTGAACTTCTTTGATAAGGTAGTCATGAACAGCGTCAACGCCGTTGATAGCAAGAATATCATGTGGGTTTGGAGAACCATCTGTAAGTGCTGTACCCTTCTTAACGAAGATTGGAGCACCATTTTCATCAGTTTCTGAGTTGAATCTCTTATGGAAACCATAAGGAATCATATATGCTCTTTCATCACCATTTTCATTATCAGTAATAACAACATGTTCGTTACCCTTGATTTCACGGAATGAAAGGATACCATC
>JAZLBG010000130.1:0-19470 GCA_045613585.1 Candidatus Fimenecus sp.
GCAGGTATGCACGTTGGTCACATCAAGGCATATTCAGGTCTTGAAGTAGTATCAAGAAAAAGAAGACTTGAGGGCTACAATGTGCTTTTCCCAATCGGTTTTGACGCTTATGGTCTTCCAACAGAAAACTATGCTATCAAAACAGGTATCCACCCAAGAAAAGTTACTGATATGAATATTGAAAAGTTCACAAGTCAGTTAAAGAGAGTTGGTTTCTCATTCGACTATTCAAGAGTAGTTGACACAACTGACGATAAATATTATAAGTGGACACAGTGGATTTTCCTTAAAATGTTTGAAAACGGACTTGCTTTCCGTGATAAGACTCTTGTTAACTACTGCCCATCTTGTAAGGTTGTTCTTTCAAATGAAGACTCACAGGGCGGTAAATGTGATATCTGTCATAGTGACGTTGTTCAGAAGTCAAAGGACGTTTGGTATTTGAGAATTACAGAATATGCTGACAAACTTCTTGAAGGTTTGAATGATGTTGATTATCTTCCAAACATCAAGCTTCAGCAGGTTAACTGGATTGGTAAATCTCGTGGTGCATTCGTTAACTTTATCTTTAACGAAATTCCTGAAGAATTAAAGATTTACACAACTCGTCCTGACACACTTTTCGGTGTAACATTCATGGTTATGGCTCCTGAGCACCCAATCATTGACAAGTACGCTGACAAGATTACAAATATGGATGAAATCGTTGCATACAGAACAGAATGTGCAAAGAAAACAGAATTTGAACGTACACAGCTTGTAAAAGACAAGACAGGTGTTAAGATTGCAGGTGTTACTGCAAAGAACCCTGTAAATGGTAAGGATATTCCAATTTACATATCTGACTACGTTATGATGGGTTACGGTACAGGCGCTATTATGGCTGTTCCTGCACATGATGACCGTGACTATGACTTTGCAAAGAAATTCGGTATTGATATTGTTGAGGTTATTAAGGGTGGCAACATTGAGGAAGCTGCTTATGCAGGTGACGGTGAAATGGTTAACTCTGAATTCCTTAATGGCGTTGACAATAAGAAAGAATCAATTGCAAAGATGATTGATTTCTTACAGGATAAGGGCATCGGCGAAGGCGGCGTTCAGTATAAGATGAAAGACTGGGCATTCAACCGTCAGCGTTATTGGGGTGAGCCAATTCCAATCGTTCATTGTGAAAAGTGTGGTATGGTTGCTGTTCCTTACGAAGAACTCCCATTAAGACTTCCTGAAGTTGAAAACTTTGAGCCAGGTACAGATGGTGAAAGTCCACTTGCAAAGATTGAGTCATATGTAAACTGCAAGTGTCCAAAATGTGGTGGCGATGCAAAGAGAGAAACTGACACAATGCCACAGTGGGCAGGTTCATCGTGGTATTTCTTAAGATATATTGACCCACATAATGACAACTGCCTTGCTGATATGGATAAGCTTAACTACTGGATGCCTGTTGACTGGTATAATGGTGGTATGGAGCATGTTACTCGTCACCTTATCTATTCTCGTTTCTGGCACAAGTTCCTTTACGATATCGGTGCAGTACCTTTTGCTGAACCATATGCAAAGAGAACTGCTCAGGGTCTTATCCTTGGACCAGATGGTGTTAAGATGAGTAAATCTCGTGGTAACGTTATTGACCCTAACGAGGTTGTTGATGTATTTGGTGCAGACGTACTTCGTACTTATGTACTCTTTATGGGTGACTATGAGCAGGCTGCTCCTTGGTCAGAAAACTCAGTTAAGGGTTGTAAGAGATTTGTTGACAGAATCTGGAATCTTCAAGAAATTCTTGTAGATGGAGACGAATTCTCAAAAGAACTTTCATCTTCATTCCATAAGACAATTAAGAAAGTTACAGAAGATATCGAAACTCTTAAATATAATACTGCAATTGCAGCACTTATGACTCTTCTCAATGCAATCTATACAAAGGGTTCTATCAATAAGGCAGAGCTTAAAGCACTTCTTCTCCTTGTTAACCCATTTGCTCCTCACGTTACAGAAGAAATGTGGGAAGTTTGCGGTTATGGTAAAATGATGGCTGCAGATGGTGAATGGCCAACATACGACGAAGCAAAATGCATTGACGAAACAATTGAAATCGTTGTTCAGATTAATGGTAAAATCCGTGCAAAACTTAATGTAGCAGCAGATATCGAACAGGCAGATGCAGTAGCACTTGCTAAAGCAGACGAAAAAGTTGCAGCAGAACTTGATGGTAAGAATATTATCAAGGAAATCTATGTTAAGGGTAAACTTGTAAATATCGTTGCAAAATAATATATAATGGTAGGGCGGGGTCTTGACCCCGCCGCTACTGCTTAGAGTGTCATTCTGAGGAGTGTAACGATGAAGAATCTATATATTGTTGAGATTTTTCACTTCGTTTAGAATGACATTATAGAGTTTGGTGTTATTATGTTCATTTGTCCTATTTGCAAATCAAAATTGAATAAAAAAGAAAAAACTTATGTTTGCGAAAATAATCATTCTTTTGATATTGCAAAACAAGGGTATGTGAACTTGTTGCCAGTTAATAAAAAGCATTCAGATAACCCGGGCGATTCAAAAGATATGGTTTTATCTCGCAGAGCTTTTCTAGAAGGTGGTTATTACGATTACTTTGCGGAAAAATTAGTTGATATAATCAATTCGATTTTTGCAAATAGTCAAAAAATATCTATTTTAGATTGCGGCTGTGGTGAAGGATACTACGACGGATTTCTAGGAAAGTTAAAAACTAACTATGAATTGTTTGGGTTTGATATTTCTAAAGAAGCAGTCCGTTTTGCATCTGCAAAATATAAAAAAGGGAATTTTGCGGTTGGCAGTTGTTTTAATATGCCTGTTGAAAGTGAATGCTTTGACCTTGCAATAAATATTTTTGCCCCTATGGTTGAAAGTGAAACTGTAAGAGTGCTCAAAAATGGTGGCTATTTAATATATGCAGTGCCCGGCAAAAATCATTTAATGGGCTTAAAAGAGCTTCTTTATGAAGATGTTTATGAAAATGAAGAAAAGCACACAGAATATAACGGATTTGAGTTTGTAGAAAGACATACAGTTAAGAGTGAAATAGCACTAGATGGTAAAATGGGTGTAAATCTTTTTAAAATGACACCATATTATTTCAAAACCGAATTAGGTGCAGCAGATAAAATAGAAAAAAATAATGGATTTACAACAGAAATCCATTTTGACTTTCTTGTTTACAGAAAGATATAATATATGCTAAAATAATTTTACAAAATTTTGGGGTGATGTAATGAAAATCATTGATATTTCAAAAGATGTTATGACTTGTGAGGTTTTCCCTGGGGACCCTGTACCAAGTCTTAAAAAAGTGAAAACTATTGACGATGTTAATGCATATAATTTAAGTGAAATCAATATGTGTCTTCATAATGGTACACATATGGATGCACCTTTGCATTTTTTACCTAATGGTAGTGACATTACAGAATTTGACCCTGATGTATTTTTAGGACCTTGCGTAGTTGTTGAGGTTAAAGAAGAATTTATAACAGGTGCATTTATTGAAGAATATTTCCCAAGGAATGCAACAAGAATACTTATAAAAAGTCATGGTAAAGCAGTGTTCCATGAATCCGCTGCATCAGAACTTTCACATATGGGATATGTGTTAGTTGGTACTGATGGTATGACTGTTGAGCCTGAGGGCAGTGACGGAAGAACACATAGAATGTTTATGGTTGATAATGTTGCACTTCTAGAAAATCTTGATTTAGAGAATGTTGAGCCTGGCAAATACTTTTTAGTGGCGGCTCCCGTTAAAATCAGTGGGGCAGAAGCAGCTCCCGTAAGAGCAATGCTTGTGTCAGATTTTATTTTCTGGAGTGGCGAACAGAAATAAGTTAAAAATTATCTAAAACGAATTTTGGAGAGAGCTTTTCGAATGGTTAAAAAATTACTAAGCCTGTTTTTGACATTTGCAAAAATAGGTAGTATCACTTTCGGTGGGGGACTTACAATGCTTCCACTACTTACAAGAGAAATAGTGGGTAAGAAAAAATGGGCAACTGAAGAAGAACTTCTAGACTATTATGCAGTTGGTCAGTGCACACCGGGTATTATCGCAGTAAATACTGCAACATTTATCGGTTATTATCAGGCGGGTGTACTTGGCGGAATATTTGCAACACTTGGTATGATTACTCCATCAATTATAATTATCACAATTGTTGCATCTGTCTTACAAAACTTTATGGATTACCCAATAGTTGCATCTGCACTTACAGGCATTAACGCTATTGTTTGTGCATTGCTTTCACATACAGTAATCACACTTGGTAAAAAAAGCCTTGTGAATGTAGTGTCAGTGGTACTTTTCATAATTGGACTTATTGTTTGTTTTGTATTTGATGTTACACCAATTCTGCTTGTTATTTTTGGTGGTATTATTGGTGTTGTTTACAATAAAATTAAGGAGGGCAAATCAAAATGACCTTCTTAAAATTGTTTTATGAATTTTTTAAAATCGGACTTTTCGCAGTTGGCGGTGGTCCTGCTACAATTCCATTTTTGCAAGATTTGGCAAGAAGTGATTATGGTTGGTTTAATGAAGACCAGTTAGGCGTAATGGTTGCAATAGCAGAAAGCACACCAGGCCCAATCGGTATAAATATGGCAACTTATGCAGGCTATAATGCGGGATTTGGTGAATTTGGTACCGTAGGTGGAATTTTAGGTGGAATCACCGCAACAATGGGGCTTGTAACACCATCAATTATTGTAATTATTCTTGTGGCAGGCTTCTTAAAGGCGTTTAAAGAAAACGCTTATGTAAAAGGTGCTTTCTCAGGTATTCGTCCTGTTGTAACTGCACTTGTTTTGTTTGCGGTTTTCGGTATTATTAAACCTATTTTCTATGCAAATGGTGAGTTCGCAATACCAGTAATTGCAATTTCTGTTGTAGTTTTCGGACTTATGTTTATTAAAAAACTTAAAAAATTACACCCTGCATTCTGGCTTGTTTTAGGTGCAGTAGCAGGAATATTATTAAAGTTATAAGGATTTGTTTGTATGTCACTTAAGAAAAATCAAGATATACAACTTAATATTGAAGGCTATACTGCCGAGGGTAATGGCGTAGGTCATTATGATGGACAAGCTGTATTTGTTTCAGGTGCAGCAAAAGGCGACACTATAATTGCTCACATAATTAAGGCTAAAAAGACTTATGCTATCGGCATTATCAAGCAGATTATAAAGAAATCTCAAGATAGAATCTCTGTTGATTGCTCACATTTCCGCTCTTGTGGCGGTTGTGTATATCGTCATATTTCTTATGAGGCAGAAAAAGCACTTAAGAAACAAAAGGTGATTGATGCTTTCACTCGTCTTGCTCATTTAGAAGTAAAAGTAAATGATATTATCACTTGCAACACAGAGCGTTACAGAAATAAAGCTCAATACCCAGTAGGCTTTGAAAAGCAAGTTGTGGCAGGATTTTACGCTCAAAAAAGCCACAGAATAATAAACTCTTCTGACTGTGTTTTGCAACCAGAAGAATTTGCTAGCGTAGTTGAAATTGTTAAGAAATGGATGACTGAATTTGGCATTTCGGCTTATGACTCAATAAATCATACAGGACTTGTACGCCATATTTACATAAGAAAAGCCTTCCAAACAGGGCAGATTATGGTGTGCCTTGTAATCAATGGTGACGAAATTCCAAAATCTCACGAATTAGTTGACGATTTACTTAAAATTAAAGGGCTTACAAGTGTTGTAATTAATAAAAATACAGAAAAAACCAATGTGATTTTAGGTCTTGAATGCAAAACCTTGTGGGGTGCAGATTATATTGAAGATGTGCTTTGCGGAGTGAAAATCAGACTTTCACCACTTTCATTCTATCAGGTAAATCACGATTGTGCCGAGCTTTTATATAACAAAACAAGTGAATATGTAGGTGCAACGGGTAATGAAACTGTCCTTGACCTTTATTGTGGTGCAGGTACAATCGGACTTTCAATGGCTAATAAAGTGAAAAAAATTATAGGTGTTGAAATTATTCCTGAAGCAATTGAAGATGCTAAAGTGAATGCAAAAAACAATAATATTGAAAATTGCGAATTTTACTGTGGTGATGCAAAAGATGCAGTTAAAATTCTTAAAGATAAGAACACTACGCCAGACGCAGTAATTCTTGACCCACCACGAAAAGGGTGCGACAAAGAAGTTTTAGAATATGTTGCAGAAATGCAACCTAAAAAGATTGTTTATGTTTCTTGTGATGTGTCAACTCAAGCTCGTGACTGTGCAATATTAAAGGAATTGGGATATGAAACAAAAGAAGTAACACCTGTTGATATGTTCCCAAGAACAGCGCATGTAGAGTGTGTCGTTTTGTTAAAACGACACAATGAATTGCCAAAGGCATGAATTGTGCAAGGCACATGAATTGGCTTCGCCATGAATTGACCTTCGGTCATTAAACTTTTTTGGCAATTCAAATCGTGGAGCAACGCGAGAAATCATGAAACGAAGTTTCAATTCATGACGCATCGCGTCAAATCATTCTTTAAGGAGTATAAAATGAAAGAAAACTTGCTTGTAGATTTATCCAAACAGTTTGCTGTTGATATTGTAAATCTTTGTGCTGATATAAAAGAAAATCGAAAAAGTAATATCTTGTTAAATCAACTCTTGCGTAGTGGCACAAGTATGGGAGCAAATATCCACGAAGCAAATTATGCATCAAGTAAAGCTGACTTTATAAACAAATTGCAGATAGCATTGAAAGAGTGTTATGAAACCGATTATTGGCTTTCATTGTTCAGAGAAACACACATAATAACTGATACTGAATATAAAGATATGTTCGCAAAATGCAGTAAAATTCGTAAATTGCTTATTTCATCTATCACTACCGCAAAAAGCAATAAATAAGGAGCAAAGCATATGACAGTTTATAAAGTAGTTCATAAGTACAAATTACAAAAGCATACTGAATACAAAAATATCGGTATATACGGTTCCTATGAGTTAGCTGAAAATACTGTAGAAGAATTAAAGACTAAGCAGGGTTTCTGCAACACTCAAAACGGGTTCAAAATTCAAAAGACTTTTAGACTTTTCAAACCAAAACTTATAAATAAAACTTTCTGGGATGACGGATTTGTTACATACGTCGATTAATAACTATAAATAGTTTAATTGAAAGGAAATAGATTATGGGACTTTTTAATATTTTCAAGAAAAAAGAGCCACTTACAGAAGAACAGATAAAATTAGATTTTCTTTGGAATCAATGGCGTCAGGAACAAGTGCCGGCACCATATAGTACACTTATGACATACTACACAGAAATAACAACAGGTACTCATATTTCATTTTTCTTAAATATCGCTTTTTACGGCAAAGTAGATAAAGCAGTTGAAAAAATTGGCGAAATTTTACCACCAATTCTTAAAGAAAATCTTGAAACTGCATATTCGCATTATCTTGTACTTATTAACGAAGAAAACGATGAAACCGAAAGCAAAATCCGAGAGTGCGATGCAGTTTTTGATGAAAATAAAAACTTAATAACTGATATTCTTCAAGAATACGCAAACACTTTGGAGGTGTATTGATATGTTTGAAATTAAAAACAAAGAATTTTATATGAATGGTGAGCCTATTAAAATTTATTCAGGTGCTATGCACTATTTCCGTACATTACCTGAATATTGGGAAGACCGTCTTACAAAACTTAAGTTGGCAGGATTCAACACAGTTGAAACATATACTTGTTGGAATCTTCACGAGCCAAAACCCGGCGAATTCAATTTTGAAGGAATGCTTGATATTGAGCGTTTCGTAAAAACCGCACAGAAAGTTGGTCTTTATTGTATTGTAAGACCTGGTCCATATATTTGTGCTGAATGGGATTTCGGTGGACTTCCTGCATGGTTACTTAAAGATAAAAATATGCAAATTCGTTGCATGTATCCTGATTTTCTTACTTGCATTGAGCGTTACTATAAAGAATTGCTTGGCAGATTAAAACCATTGTTAATGACTAATGGTGGTAACATCATTATGATGCAGGTTGAAAACGAATACGGCTCTTATGGTAATGACAAAGAATATCTTAAGTTTGTTGAAGATTTAACTCGTGATTGTGGAATTGATGTTCCTCTTTTCACATCTGATGGTAGTTGGAAAAATATGCTTTCAGGTGGTTCATTACCACACATTTATAAAGTTCTCAACTTTGGCTCACGCGCTAAAACTGCTTTCAATGTTTTTAAGGATTTCCCTAATGATGGTCCTAATATGTGCGGTGAATTCTGGTGCGGATGGTTTGACCACTGGTGAGATAAGCATCACACAAGAGAGCCACAATCAGTTGTTAAAGAAGTTCAGGAATTTTTAGATTGTGGTGCAAGTTTTAACTTCTATATGTTCCACGGTGGCACAAACTTTGGTTTCAATGCAGGTGCAAACCATAATCCTGGCAGTGCTTATGAGCCAACAATTACAAGTTATGACTACTGTGCACTTCTTAACGAATATGGCGATTATACTCCTGCTTACCATGCAATCCGTGAGCTTTTACATAAGCACCAAGGATTAGAAATGCAAGAGTTACCACCATCACCACAGCTTCAATCTATCGGTACAGTAGCTCTTACTGAAAGTGCAAGCCTTTTTGAAAATCTTGATGTTATCGGTGAAAAGCATAGAGTAGCAGTGCCTGAAAGTATGGAGTTTTTCGGTCAGAACTTTGGTATGATTTACTATGAAACAGTAATCAAAGGCCACTATGACCCAATTCCATTAATGATTAGAAATGTTCATGACTTCGGTTTTGTTTATATTGATGATAAATATAAGAAGTTTATTGACCGCACAACATATACAAAGCCTGTTCAATTCTCAATTGGCTCTATTTTCAAGAAATTTACAAAGAGTGCACAAGATACAGAAGTTGTTATGGCTGGTGCCGTTGACGGAGAAAAGAAAATTGGTCTTCTTGTTGACACTATGGGACGTGTTAACTACGGTGAAAATATGATTGACCGCAAAGGTTTCTCTGACATTTATATTGCAAATCAGCGTCAGATGGGATATGATGTTTGGACTTTACCACTTGATAATCTCGAAAAACTTACATACAAGCCATTAGAAAACTTTAATAAAGATAAAGGTGCTATGTTCTATAAAGGCACATTCAAGGCAGACTCAAAGGCAGATTGCTTTGTTCACCTTGATAATTTCGATAAGGGTTATGTATGGGTTAACGGCTTTAACCTTGGCAGATATTGGAAGGTTGGTCCACAGAAATCACTTTATCTTCCTGGTTGTCTTCTTAAAGAAGAAAATGAAATTGTTGTTCTTGAAACAATGGGTATGAAAAAACCAGAAATCTCAATTACAAATAAACATAATTTAGGGTAACAAAAAAACGGAGCAAACGCTCCGTTTTTTTATTTATAAAATTCTTCTTCAACTTTTGCACACAGATAATGGTATATTGGCAAGTGGTATTCTTGGATTTTATAGGTTTCGGTAGATGGTGCACAAATTGTTACATCTGACATTTCTTTAAGAAGTCCACCGTTTTCACCTGTCAAGGTAATCACCTTTACGCCAAGCGCTTTTGCCACTTCAACCGCGTTTACAACATTTTTTGAGTTACCTGATGTTGAAATTGCAATCAACAAATCATCAGTCTTTGCGAGTCCGTAAACTTGTTGTGCGAAAATCATATCTGCATCATTGTCGTTTGCGATTGCGGTCATAAGTGATGTTTGACTACAAAGAGAAATTGCAGGTAATGCACCTTGCAATTTTTCTCTTAAATTTTGTGGTATTCTCTCGTCAGTAACTTTTCGTGGTAACTTGAAGCCCTTCATCAATTCACCAACAATATGGTCAGCGTCAGAAGCACTGCCACCATTACCACAAACAAGAATTTTGCCATCATTTTTATAAGTATCAACCATAAGTGCAAGAGTTTTTTCAATATCTGTTGCACATACATTTAGTTTTGGGTATCTTTCTAATAATTCTTTCATATTACTCACCCTTGAAAAGTTGCAAAAATTCTTTATCGCAAAAGTCTTTTATAATAATATCTGTACCAAGTTTTTTGTGTAATTCTCGTTGAAAATCGGCATTTAGGGGTAATCGACTTACAACAAAAGCACCCATCTGCACGCCTGCCTGAATTTCTGCTCTGCCATCACCGATTACAAGCACATTTTCACCTTTTACGTCTAACTCTTTTAAAAGTTTTTGCATAACCATATCTTTCGGCATTTTTTCAGTCCAAGTTGAGCCGATTAGAGCTTCAACAAGTTCATTTTTACCGATTTTATAACCAAGTGCTTCAACTTCCTCGTGCATTCCCATACCTTTTTCAACAACTGCACCGGTTACAAAATAGTTTTTTACACCGTTATCTTTTAAGAATTGCAAAAACTCCATTGAGCCTTTAATCCTGAATTTTTCAGGATTTTCTTTTGCTTTCTGAAGATTTTTATCTCTGCAAAATCCATTGAGTACTGCTTCATAAAGTTTGAAAAGTCGCGGAGTCTGCTGTTTTAACATTTCTGTCATTTCAGAAGTTTCTGGCAAATCGTCATAATACTCAATACCGTTGTTAATGCGCTCGATAATCTGTGAATTTGTTTCATTATCACAATTGACTTTTATATTACCTTCTTGCACAGCCCTACGAATAGCCCACTCCATTTGAGTAAGTGCCGAAAGCCCTGCTGACTCAATACAAAACTGGTCAGTTTCGGGCAGTTTCATTGTACCTGCAAGAGAAATAAGCCTTTGTTGATTTTTTATACTATCAAAATCTTCAAGTAACCCATTTTTGATTACATCATAAAGGCAAATGCTCATTACAGGAGGCCAGTCTCTTATCAGAGAATGAGTGCCATCAATATCGTGAAAAGCATATTTAATTTTATATGTATCACGAATTGTAAGCATAATAACTCCTTATTTTTTAGGGCCTGGTCTATGTTTTGCAGTGTATTCAAGAGTGTTGATTTTAATCACAGTTACAATAGTTGTCATTTTATCTTCAAACTCGAAATCTTTGCCCGTTTGTGTTTTCATAAGAGTTGATAAAGCAAGTTTTTTCTCTTCAACATCTTCTACGATTTCTGCAACACCTCTGCCCATAACAGAAGCATATGTAATACCATATTTACAAGCAACATCACCCTCAAATGGCACAATGTCGCAATCTAATTCGAAGAAAACTTTTGGATTTGCACGGATTAAATCAAGTTTTCTACCACGATTTGCACCATGAAGATAAATTGTAAGTTTTCCGTCTTCCATAATATAGCCATAATTCATTGGCACAACATAAGGCTCATCACCATCAACAAGTCCTAAATGTAAAACTTTTGATTTGTCAAGAATGTTAATAATTTCTTGTATATCAGTAACCTGACGCTCGCGTCTTGTCATTCCGTTCATTTTATTCACCTTTTAAAATAGCAAACAATAATTCAAGATAACCTAAAAGCATTTTTGCAGTTTGAGAAGTAACTGACTCTGCATTTTGTTCTAATGTTGAAATCACGTCTGTTGGCAACTTAACATAATCTTCATTAACTGTTTCTCTCTCAGTTTTCTTTATAGCATAAGAGTCAATAAGTGTTTTTTCGCCTGTTTCGTCATTAACCATATATGCTTTATAAACAAAATGATTACTATCAAGACTTACAGTGGCAAATACGCCACCTTCTTTTGTATCTCTTGCAATAGCAGAATTCTGAAGAATTGGTGAAATTGCATTTTCATTTACATCATAACGCTTTGTGCCTGCTGTTGATGGTAAAATATGAGTTGTGCCATCAGGATTTAAAGCAAATGTTGTTCTTTCACCATTCCAATATTCTGTTACAGTTTCTGCAGTTTGAACTTCTTCACCCTTAACAGGCTCTGTTCTTAAATACATATGGTCATGTCCTGCAAAAACAACATCAATTCCCAATTCGTCAATAATTGGTAAAAGGTGATTTCTCATAACAAGTGTATCAGGTTTATTAATGTTTTTACCTGCAGAATAAAGTGCACGGTGCATAAGAACAATTTTCCACTGTGCATCTGATGAATTCATATCATTTTTAAGCCAGTTAATTTGTGAAGCAGACATTGGATACATATCGTTTGTATTGAGAACTGCAAAGTGTGCATCGCCCCAATCAAAAGAATAATAACAACCTGTTACTGTCATACTGTCTTCTGCAGCACCAATGTTAAACATATTATTAAATTTAAACCATTGTAAATTGCCTTCGTGATTACCTGCAACAGGTACAAGAGTTGTTTTCATATTCATAAAGGCAAAATTATTGAAATAACTATCCCACTCTTCATTAGTGCAATCATTTACAAAGTCACCTAAATTAATTGCAAATTCATAATTTGGCATTGTTTTAACAGCTGACTTTAATACATTAGCTGCTTTTTGGAAATTTTCATCATTACTTGCCTGAACGTCAGCATAAACAATAAAGTTTGCGTTGTCTTTTGTTGTGCTTGGAGTAGTAAAATAGCCTGTTTCACTCCATACTCCTGTTTGACTGTCACCAACACGATACTGATACATTGTGTTTGGTTTAAGATTATCAACTGTTACCTTATGTACATATTTGTCCATTGATTTGTTACTTGTTCCGCTGACAATCTCTGCCTTTGACAAACTAGCAAAAATTGATGCTACTTGCACATCACTACCAGCTTTTTCATCTGTATACCAGCAAAAGCCTCTTGATGTAGTAGCGTCCCCATTAATTGTAACGCTTACTCTTGATACTTCACCTGTTGTTGTAGCACTTGCAACAATTGGCAAGGTCATACATAAAACAAGAAGTAATGATACAATTTTCACAATAGTTTTTTTCATAATAATCCCTCTTTTTATTTATAGGTCGGATTTCTTCCGACATTATTGATGTGTATAGTTTATGCTTTTGGCAATTCATTGTGTCGTGTAAGTAGCACGACGCATTCAACATGGTCTGTGTGTGGAAACATATCTACTGGTTGAATTTTTCTTACTTTATACCCGTTTTTACTTAAATACATTAAATCTCTTGCAAGAGTTTCTGGGTTGCAACTTACATAAACCACTTTTTGTGGATTAAGTTTTACAAGTGATGATAAAAATGGAATATCACTACCAGCCCTTGCAGGGTCCATAATAACTGCATCAATTTTTTCGTTGCTGTTTGCTAAATCAACCATAAAATTGCCTGCATCTGCAGTAAAGAATTTTACATTTTCAATGCCATTAAGTTTGGCGTTTTCTTTAGCATCTTTTACAGCATCTTTGTTGATTTCAACACCTAGAACGCTCTTTACATTTTTACTTGCAATAAGCCCGATTGTGCCTGTGCCACAATAAGCGTCAATAATACGCTCATCACCTTTGAAGTCGGCATATTCAAGAGCTTTATTGTATAAAACTTCAGTTTGCACAGGGTTAATCTGATAAAAGGCCTTTGGTGAAATCCGGAATTTAAGTCCACAAAGTTCTTCTGTGATTTTTCCATCACCATAAAGGATTTCACTTTTATCACCTAATACCATACTTGTAAATTTGTTGTTGATATTCTGCACAATAGTTGTGATTTCAGGGTGTCTACCCACAAGTGCATTGATAAATGAACGCTTTGATGGGAATTGTGGCGTTGCAGTAACTAGCACTACCATAACTTCACCGCTACGAAAAGCAGTTTTAACTAAAACGTGTCTTAAAAAACCTTGGCGAGTATTTTCGTCATAAGGTTTCATTTTGAAACTTTTAAGAAGCTTTTTTACTGTATTTGCAATTTCATCAGCTTTGGGGTCAGTGAGCATACAACTTTCAATATCAACAATTTTGTGAGTTGACGATTGATAAACACCTGCAATTATCTGATTATTTCTACCACGACCAAAAGCATATTGTGCTTTATTGCGATAATTATATGGATTTTCCATACCAATAATTTCTTGCACGTGACAGAATTTGCCTAAAAGTTTAATGGTTTTAACTTGTTTATGTCTTAACTGTTCTTCATAAGACAGGTTTAATAACTGACACCCACCACATTTTTTAGCGTGAGGGCAAATTTGTTTTGATTTATTCATAATCAACCTATTTTTCTTCCGTTTTTAATTTCAAACTTTCCAAAGAAAGGAACTTTTATATAACCTTTGAATGTAGTTTCACTTGTGAATTCTACAAAAATCTGAACAGATACCTTGCCCATAATTTCAATATCAGCTTTACCACTTAATGTGTTGCCACTTTCAACAACGTCATAAACTGTAAAATTGGGGATGGTTTTTATGGACTCAGTTTCAACAGAGAATGCATATTCACCATTATTATCTTTAATTTCAACAATAGCACTACCACTAATCATTGATGTTTCAATAGTACCTGTCCATTTGCCTAAACCAATCATCTTTTAATTCCTTCCGCGTTTAATTAGTATGATTTTAACATTTAGGAATACAAATGTAAAGTAAAACGATAAAATAATAAGCAAATAGCTGACACTTTCCGTTGACATTGTTAAAAAATAAGAGTAAAATAATAATTTGAAAATAATGAGTATATGAGGTGTTTGTTTGAAGAAAATATATGAAATCATTAAACCACATCAAATCCTTTTACTTGTATTAGACTTTGTAGTAGTTAATGGTGCTTATTATTTATCTATGTTTTTGCACAGACAATTTTCTTTTGACTGGGATATATTTGTATTCCTTTCAAGAAGAATAGTTTTTGTTACTGTCATTTATATTGGATTTTTCTTAATTCGAAAATTGTACAGTAATATGTGGAAATATATGGGCTTTTATGAGCTTGTAAACGCTGTTATTTGTGCAGCCCTCGGTACTGGTTTTTGTTGGATTTTTGACTATATTGCAATGAAAATCTGCCAGGCAAAAGATTGGGAAAGACTTTTTGCAACAATGCCGATTGCAGTTTACGTTGACGCATTCTTGCTTATCTGTTTCTTCTCAGTGGGTGCGAGAACATTGTATAAATCATACAATACATTGAAGTCTGACTCAAAACGTAGAAGAAAAGATTCAAATAAGCGTATTATGATTATCGGTGCTGGCGATATGGGTAATTCAGTTCTTTTTGAAATGAGCCTTAGTGGTTACAAGTCAGGCACTCCCGTTGTTATTGTTGATGATGACATTGCAAAGAAGAATATGAGAGTACGCGGAATTCCTGTTGCGGGCGGAATTGATGATATTCCTAACCTCGTTAAGTTCTATGATGTAAATGAGATTATTTATTGTATTCCATCAGCTCCTGCAGAGCGCAAACGCGAAATTCTTGAAATAGCAATGTCCACTGGTTGCAACCTTAAAACAGCACCTAATATTGATGAACTTGGCGGACCAAACAAGTCATATGCTGATAAAATCCGTAAGGTTGATGTTCTTGACTTGCTCTCTCGTCCTGAAATCAAACTTGACCCTGATGTTTGTAAGTACGTTACAGGTGAAACTGTATTGGTTACAGGTGGTGGTGGTTCAATCGGTAGTGAACTTTGCCGTCAGATTGCAAGATATCAACCTGAAAAAATCGTTATTTTTGATATTTATGAGAATAATGCATTTACTCTCAAAAACTCGCTTGATAGAAAATATTGTGGCGCTCCACAAATTGAAATCCGTATAGGCTCGGTTCGTGATTTAGCAAGACTTCGCGAAATTTTTGAAGAATTTAATCCTTCATCAGTATTCCATGCAGCAGCACATAAACACGTGCCACTTATGGAAGATAGTCCGTATGAAGCAGTTAAGAATAATATTCTTGGTACATATAATACAGCGTTCTGTGCTAATGAATATGGCGTGAAAAATTTCGTGCTTCTTTCAACTGATAAGGCGGTTAACCCAACAAATGTTATGGGTGCAACAAAACGCGTGTGTGAACTTGTTGTTCAGCATTTCAGTAAGATTACAAAGGGTACAAAATTTGCAGCAGTTCGATTCGGTAATGTTCTCGGCTCAAATGGTAGTGTTATTCCGATTTTTAAAGAGCAACTTGAACAGGGTGGCCCTATTACAGTTACACACCCTGATATTACCCGTTACTTTATGACAATTCCTGAAGCAAGCCAATTAGTTGTACAAGCAGGTGGACTTGCTAAGGGTGGCGAAATTTTTGTTCTTGATATGGGCGAACCTGTTAAGATTGTTTCACTTGCAGAAAATCTTATTAAACTTTCAGGTTTTGAACCATATAAAGATATCGAAATTCAGTTTACAGGACTTCGCCCAGGCGAAAAGCTCTATGAAGAACTTTCAATGGAAGAAGAACTTGATGAAAGACAAAAAACAGGTAACGACAAGATTTTTGTTACAAAGCCATTGGCTATTGATGATGAACAGCTTGAAAAAGACATCAAGGCAATTGCAGATTTAAAACCTGATGAGGTAAGAGCATATCTTAAACGTCTTGTTCCTAATTACAAACATAAATAATTTATTTTCACATTATTGGAGATGTCACAAATGCAAATCAAAATTGAAAAAACAACAACACCAAAACAGAAACCAGATTGGAAAAATCTTGGCTTTGGCCATATTTTTACAGACCATATGTTTATTATGGATTATGATGAGGGACAAGGCTGGCACGATGCAAGAGTCGTACCATATCAGCCTGTAGTTCTTGACCCATCAGCACTCGTTTTCCATTACGCTCAGGAATGTTTTGAGGGCCTTAAAGCATATCGTCTTGCAGATGGTAGCGTTAATCTTTTCCGCCCTGATAAAAATGCAGAAAGAATGCAGTCAACACATGACAGACTTTGCATTCCACAAATTCCTGTTGCAGATTTTGTAGATGCAGTTAAAGCACTTGTTTCTGTTGATAAAGACTGGGTGCCATCAGAGCCTGATACAAGTCTTTATATCAGACCATTCACAATTGCAACAGAGCCAATTCTTGGGGTTAAAGCATCAGCAAGTTATAAGTTTATCATTATTTGCTCACCATCAGGTGCATATTATGCAGAAGGTCTTAACCCTGTTAAGATTTATGTTGAAGAAGAGTTTGTTCGTGCTTGTCCAGGTGGTACAGGTGCTATCAAATGTGGTGGTAACTATGCAGCATCAATGGCAGCAGGTGAGAAAGCTCATCAGCTTGGTTATTCTCAAGTTCTTTGGCTTGATGGTGTTGAAAGAAAGTATGTTGAAGAAGTTGGCGCTATGAACATTATGTTCAAGCTTGACGGTGAAATTTATACCGCAGCAACATCAGGCACAGTTCTTCCTGGTATTACAAGAATGAGTTGTATTGAAGTTCTTAAGAGCTGGGGCTATAAAGTAAACGAAGGTAAGCTTGCTATTGATACAGTTATGAAAGCAGGTAAAGACGGAACTCTTGAAGAAGTATTCGGTACAGGTACTGCAGCAGTTATTTCTCCTGTTGGTTCATTAAGATATAAAGATGATGTTGTTGAAATCAACAATTTTGAAATCGGTGAACTTACACAGAAACTTTATGATACTCTTACAGGTATTCAGTATGGCAAAATTGAAGATACATACGGTTGGACAGTAAAAGTTGACTAATATATAAAATGTTAAGCCCCTCTAGTAGGGGCTTTTTTAATGGTATTCCATTCCAAACAATTCTACATAAACCGGTGAAAGTCTGTCGTTTATAAGTGAATAAAAATCAATAGTATTAAGTCCATCGTAATTTCGTGATTTTTCGAAAATCATAACTGCACGGGTATGGGTAGAAGATTGCTCAATAAAAAATCGGCCATTTGCGTTTTTACATATATTGCGGATGAAATTAAGTCCATTTCCCATATTGTTATTTATAAAAATGCCACCACTTTGCACTTCAACACGAATAAAATCTGACATTTCAATAGTTTTAATGGTTATAAGATTATCGCAGCCATAAAGATAAGCATTTGAAATAAGATTAAGCAGAGCTTTTATAAATAAGCGTCGATTACAAAATGCAGGCGCGGTTTTGTTGCCACAATAAACAATAGAAATATCTGTTTCGGCAATAAGAATATCACAAGCAACTGAAATATTTTCAGCAAGTGATGAAATATCTATAATATCATTGGGGCAATCACAACTGTTATTAAATTCCATCTGGCGCAAAGTTTTGTATTGTTCGCGAAGATTTTTCTTGTTACCAGTTAAAAAGCATTGGTCAAATAATAATTGAAGTTGTTCGCGTTGTTGATTTGTAGAAGCAGTTGTATAGTTAAAGTGCATTTTTATACCCCCATACTATAAATTTTATACCCATTTCACCTTAATATTCGCGGATTTTTGAACAGTTTGACAAAAAGTTCACAAAATACCATTTTTTTCAAAATAACACTTGCATATTTACTTAAAAAGATATAAAATATAATTGCACTAATGCGAAATAATATTAGTATTAAATTATTTGGAGGAATTCAAAATGTCAGTTAAAGTTGCAATTGAGGGCTTTGGCCGTATCGGACGTCTTGCAATCAGACAGATGTTCGGCGCAGAAGGCTACGACGTAGTAGCAATCAACGACCTTACAAAACCATCAATGCTTGCTCAGCTTCTTAAGTATGACACAGCACAGGGTGGCTACTGTGGTAGAATCGGTGAAGGTCTTCACACAGTTGAAGCTGATGATGAAGCAGGTACAATCACAGTTGACGGCAAGACTCTTAAAATCTATGCTATGGCTAACGCTGCTGAACTCCCTTGGGGTGAAATCGGTGTTGACGTAGTTCTTGAATGTACAGGTTTCTATTGCTCAAAGGCAAAGAGCCAGGCTCATATCGATGCTGGTGCTAAGAAAGTTGTTATCTCAGCTCCTGCTGGTAACGACCTCAAGACAATCGTATACTCAGTTAACGAAGGTACACTTACAGCTGATGACACAATCATCTCTGCTGCTTCTTGTACAACAAACTGCCTTGCTCCTATGGCAAAGGCTCTCAACGATTACGCTCCAATCCAGAGCGGTATCATGGCTACAATCCACGCTTACACAGGCGACCAGATGATTCTCGACGGTCCTCACAGAAAGGGCGACATGAGAAGAGCTCGTGCTGGCGCTGCTAACATCGTTCCTAACTCAACAGGTGCTGCTAAGGCTATCGGTCTTGTTATTCCTGAACTCAACGGCAAACTCATCGGTGCTGCACAGAGAGTTCCAGTTCCAACAGGTTCAACAACAATCCTTACAGCTGTTGTTAAGGGTGAAGTTACAAAAGAAGGCATCAACGCTGCTATGAAGGCTGCTGCATCAGAAAGCTTCGGCTACAATGAAGACGAAATCGTTTCTTCAGACGTTATCGGTATGAAATACGGTTCACTCTTCGATGCAACACAGACAATGGTTGCTAAGATTGCTGATGACCTCTATGAAGTTCAGGTTGTTTCTTGGTATGACAACGAAAACAGCTACACATCACAGATGGTTAGAACAATCAAATACTTCGCAGA
>JAZLBG010000131.1:0-26275 GCA_045613585.1 Candidatus Fimenecus sp.
TCTTGTCTCCCCTGAAAGGGGAGATGTCACGAAGTGACAGAGGGGTTATACTCCCAACAAAACAAACCCCTCAGTCTCGCATTCGCTCGACAGCTCCCCTTTCAGGTGAGCCGAGAAAACACCTATAAAACAATTCGACAAGCTCCAATTTGTTTTACACTTTTTTCATATCAACAAGGTCAATAACGCCTACTGGGCAAACATTGTGGCATTCACCACAACCAATGCATTTCTGATAATCAACATGCGCTACAAAGTTTTCAACCTTAACAGCATCATACTGACAAGTTTTAACGCATTTCATACAGCCAATGCAACCTGCTGAGCATTCTTTACGAGTAACTGCACCTTTGTTGTGATTTTTACAAAGCACAGCAGCAGTAACTCGGTGTAAAGGCATCATTTCAATAAGTCCTTTAGGACAAGTATTCACACACATTTTGCAAGCGCGACATTCAATAGGATTAATTCTTGCAACGCCATCACAAATATGAATAGCATTATAAGGACACGCCTTAACGCAGTCACCAAGACCTAAACAACCATAAGCACATTCTTTAGGTCCGCCATAAAGTTGTGCTGCCATTCGGCAACTTTCAACGCCTTGATATTCATATTTAAGCTTTGCATTTTCGTTGTGACCCATACAAAGCACAACGGCAGCCTCAGGCATAACCTCGCCTGCTTCAACACCTAAAATTTCTGCAATATCTTTTGAAACCGCGTTGCCACCAGGTGAGCAAAGAGCAGTATTTTCAGTTTCGCCTTTTGCCAAAGCGCTAGCATAACCATCACAACCTGAATATCCGCAAGCACCACAGTTAGCGCCTGAAAGACATTCACGAATAGCCTCTGCCTTTTCATCTTTTGGCACCGCAAAAACGATTGATGCAACTGCAAGACCAAGTCCGAGAACAAGACCGATTACAGCCACAATAATAACAGCAGTTAAAATATCCATCTTATTCCCTCCTTAGTTAAAGATATTCTCAACAAGTCCCGTGAAGCCTAAGAAAGACATTGACACAAGAGATGCTGAAACAAGAGTGATTGGAAGTCCCTGTAAGCTCTTTGGAATATCTGCGCCCTCAAGTCTTTCACGGACACCGGCAAACATAATCATAGCCACCATAAAGCCTAAACCTGCACCGAGAGATGACACAATTGATTCACCAAAAGTATAGCCATTTTCTACATTAAGAAGAACAACACCTAAAACGGCACAGTTTGTTGTAATAAGTGGCAAATAAATACCCAATGAATTGTAAAGTGCAACCATATACTTTTTAAGAATAATCTCAACAAGCTGAACAAGTGCTGCAATAACAAGAATGAAAACGATTGTCTGTAAATATGCCATATCGTTATTCACAAGTAATGTGTTAATTGGGTATGTAACTGCAGTTGCAAGTACCATAACAAAAATAACGGCTGCGCTCATACCTACTGCAGTATTTACTTTTTTAGAAACTCCCAAAAATGGGCAGATTCCCAAAAATTTTGAAAGAATATAGTTATCTGTTAAAATTCCTGTAAGAAGAATTGCTAAAAACACTTTAATCATTTTGCGTCCTCCTTACATGCATCTTCTGTATTAATAAGTGAGCAAGTTGATGCCATTGGACAAGCAGAACAACCTTTAAGCTCTGCCTTAGGCTTACCATTACGCTCAGCAACCTTATTGGCAAGGGCAATTAAAATACCGAATACGAAAAATCCGCCAGGTGCAAGCACAAAAATTGTCATTGGTGGAATAGCTTCTGGGAATACTTTAAACCCTGCAATTGCACCGGCACCAATAAGCTCACGAATACCACCCATAAGAAGAAGTGCCGCCGCAAAGCCTACACCCATACCTAAACCGTCAACCGCTGAATAAAGCACTGGATTTTTACTTGCAAATGCTTCAGCACGACCTAAAATAATGCAGTTAACAACGATAAGTGGAAGATAAACGCCAAGCATTTCATCAATCTGTGGTAAGAATGCTTTAACAAGCATCTGAACCAATGTAACGAAGCCTGCAATAATAACAATATATGCAGGAATACGAACCTTTGAAGGAATAACCTTTCGAAGTGCTGAAATAACAATATTTGAACAAACAAGAACTACTGTTGCAGCAAGTCCCATACCGATTGCACTTTCAACTGATGTTGAAACAGCAAGAGTAGGGCAAGTACCAAGTACAAGTCTTAAAACGGGATTTTCTTTAATTAGACCTTTAGAAAATTCCTTTGCAAGAGATTTTTTCTCAGCCATTCTTACCCACCTCCTCAAAAAGTTCTAATGCAATATTTACAGCCGATGTAACCGCTTTTGATGTAATTGTTGCACCTGTAAGTGCCTGAATTTCAGTATCAGTTGATGTATTCTTATTCACACCAATTACACCGCTTTTACCAACAAACTGTGATTTGAAACTGTCAGTATCTGCATTCATACCAAGACCTGCAGTTTCTGAAATTGAAAGGAAATCAACACCTGAAACTGTGCCATCACTTTTCACACCGACCATAGTGCTTATGTCACCGCCATAGCCCTTTGCAGATGTTGCAAATACATAACCTACAATGTTTTTGTTGTCGTCATAACCTTCATAATATGTATATGTTACACCATTAAGGTCTGCAGTTTTTTCTTCTGAAAAGCTTTGGGCAACTGAAAGCACCTGTGCTTTTGTTTTGTTTGCAGTTTCAATTTGTAACTGTTGGATTTTTGGTGCAGTAATGCCATTTGTAACTGCAAGTAAAAGTGTTACAACTGTACAAATAAGAAAGAGTGAAATTGTTGGTACAAGAATTTCTTTTATATTGAACTTCTTCATTTTGCTTCCCCCTTCTTATTTTTCTTTTCTTTTACCTCACCAAATGGTCTTGCTGTTGTAAGATGTTCAATGTGAGGAACAAGAATATTCATAATAATAATTGAGAAAGATACGCCTTCAGGTAATGAACCAAAAATACGGATTAATGATGTTAAAAGTCCGCAACCGATTGCATAAATAACTTTGCCTTTGAATGATACAGGTGATGTCGTATAGTCAGTAGCCATAAATACAGCACCAAGCACAAGACCGCCTGCCATAATCTGATATGCCACAAATTCAAAGTTGCCTTTACCGGCTACAAGCATTGCCACTGCAACTGTGCCCACATAAACAAGTGGAATAACAGGTGAAATAACCTTGCGGATTACAAGATAAACAAATCCAATAACAAGTGCTAAAATACAAACTTCACCAAGACAACCGCCCTTAACACCTAAGAACATATCTAAAAGTGAAGGAAGATTTGCACTATCAAGTGCTGTGCCAAGATTTTCAGCAGAATACACATTTGTCATTTGTGCAAGTGGAGTTGCAGTTGTTACTGCATCAACTGTTTTATATGCAAATGGCGCTTCAAAGTTACCAATTTGTGTTGGGTATGATGCCATAAGAACAATTCTACCAATAAGTGCAGGGTTTACAAAATTGTTACCGATACCACCAAAGAATTGTTTTGCAATTACAATTGAAACGAATGCGCCTATAATTACCATCCAGATAGGCATTGTTGATGGAAGGTTAAAGGCTAAAAGCATACCTGTTACAACAGCACTTAAATCGCCTATTGTATTGTGTCTTTTCATAACTTTTCGAGAAAGATATTCAAATACAACACAAGATATAACTGAAACCGCTGTAAGAATAAGTGAGCGTACACCAAAAAGAATTACCGCCGCCACAAGTGCAGGGACCATTGCGATTATAACATCAAGCATAATACTGCTTGCAGTGTCTTTTGCTCGAAAGTGCGGTGATGCACTAACAACAAGTTTTTTATTTATTGCACTCATTTTTTAGCCTCCTTCTCTCTGATTGTAGCCTTTGCAAGTCGCATATGCTGAACTAAAGGCTTGCCTGCAGGACAAGAGTATGCACAAGAGCCACATTCCATACATACCATAGCGCCTGAATGTTTTAATTTCTCAATATCACCGATTTTTGTAAACTTTTCAATGTTTGTAGGAACAAGATTTAAAGGACACGCTGCTGCACAACGACCACAACGAATACAGTCAGTTTCCTTCTTTATACTTAAGTCACCCTTTTTGAATGCAAGCAAAGCGTTATTACCTTTAAGTATAGGGTAATTAATATCTGTAATTGCAGCACCCATCATAGGACCACCACAAACAATTTTTTCAGGCTCTTCTGTAAATCCACCACAATAATCCACAATGTAATCCATCATTGTACCAATTGGCACACGAATATTTTTAGGATTTTTAATTGCAGAGCCGTCAATTGTCATACTTCTGCTTACAAGTGGTTTACCCGTTGCAACAAAACGTCCAACAAAAGCAATACTTGCAACATTCATTACAACGCAACCAACATCAGATGGCAATTTTCCAGGTGGCATTTTTCTGCCAGTTGCAGACTGAATAATCATTTTTTCTGCGCCCTGTGGGTATTTGGATTTAAGTGCCATCACCTTAACCTTGTCACCCTCTGTTGCGCTGTTTGCAATTTCTTTAAGGATTTGAAGTGCAATAGGCTTATTATCTTCAACTGCAATAATAACATTGTCAATATTAAGATATTTACTTACTGCCTCTACACCTCGCATAATGTTTTCACTATTTTCTACACATTCACGATAGTCAACTGTAATAAATGGCTCACATTCAGCAGCATTGATAATAAGTGTATCAATTTTTGCCTCTTGTGGAAGATTAAGCTTAACATGTGCAGGGAAACCTGCGCCACCAAGACCAACAAGACCTGATTTACGGACAGCAGCAACAAGACTTTTTGCATCAGTTACCACAGGTGGTGTAAAATCATCCTCTGCCATAAGTCCGTCACTTTCAATTACAACTGCTTTTGAAACAACACCTGTTGAAAGTTTAACATCCTTAATTTCAGTAACTGTACCTGAAACTGAAGCGTATATAGGTGCACTGATATAAGCATCACTATCACCTATAAGCTGACCAACCTTTACATAATCACCTACTTTTACAGTTGGTGTGCAAGGTGCACCTATACCCTGTGTCATAGAAATTACAACAACTGGTGGTGTAGGAATTCTGACAACACGCATTTCTGCAGTATTCTTATGGTGAGCAATATTTACTCCTCCGCGACCTTTTTTTACTGCTTTTAAAATTCCTTTAACTTTAATTTTTGCAGATTTCACTTTCACATCTCCTTAAAAGAAAATAGTTTAGAAAAATAAGGCATTGTAAATTTTAATACTGTGCCTGTTAAAAATCCTGTAATTACTGCTGTTATCAGCATTATTGGTGCATAGCCAACAATAGCACTACTTTGCACCAAGAAAAACGATACTGCCAACTGACCTGTATTGTGGCATATTGCAGATAATACACCAATACCCACGAAGCCAAACCCAGTTGTCTTTCGCAACATAATAAACATACATAATGCACTTAATAACCCGCCAGCAAGACTCATAAAAAATGCAGTTGCACCGCGTGTTATAAACACAAAAACAGATTTTGCAATAACTATAAGTAATGTTTCTACTATACTCAATTTTGATGCCGAAAACATTACGGGTATGTTTGAAAGCCCGAGCTTACTGCCAGGTGGCATAAAATATGATGTTGGAAAAAGACTTTCAACAAATGATAACACAACTGCAAAGGCTGTCATTAACGCTGAGAATGTAATTCTTTTAATTTTTTCATTTCTCATACACTCACCCCGTCATAGCATCAGGAGAGTTTGTATTCTCGCCATCAATTTCAATTGAAACTCTGTTAGGAGCACAAATTATGCCCTCACCTGATTTTGAAATCTTGCCACTTCTTAAACAAACCTTGTCAGGGCAAGTTGACTCTTTTACATAAATTTCACCATTTTCACAAGACACCACAACACCATTTAATTGTATCATATTATCTTCATAAAGCGAAATGGTTTCAACAACTTTTCCATCAACTTTTATGGTAGCAGTTTTGCCCTTGTCAGTTGAATTTATAAGAATAAGACTTGCAAACCCCACAACAAGTACAATCAAAACCAATATAAAATCTTTTTTAGTTATAAGTTTTTTCATTCAATCACCGAAACTGAAAAACTATCGTCTTTTAGTGTAAACTTGTCCTTTATTTCTTCTGAAACAAGAACAGATTTATCTTTTTTTACAATTATAACATAAGTATCAAAATCTTTTGCAATTTCAACGCCTTTTTCAATGCCCTCTAGGAAAACTACTGTCGATAAAAAGTCACTTAACATTCCGTTTTCTGCAACAACCGTTACAGAAGAAAGGTCATTTTGTACTGGCTTGCCTGTTGTTGCATCAAAAATATGAGAATATCTTATTCCGTCTTTCTCAAAGTATTTTTCGTAGTCCCCAGATGTTGAAACGAAACAATCAGTAACATTGAGCACTGCAAAATACTCGTTTTTATTCCCAAATGGATTTCGCACACCGATACCGAACAGGTCATCACCCATCATACCAATTGAACCACCAACAGTAACCAACGCTTTTTTAACTTTTTGGCTTTCAAGATATTTTATTGCCTCATCACAGGCAGTACCCTTACCAAGTGCACCTAAATCAAGATTGCCCGAGCCAGTTGAAATCTCATATTTATCATTATCAATAGCTATTAATGAGTTTTTATGATTCTCAAGTACCTTTGCAAGCTCATCATCTGTTGGAACATATCCGCCATTTTCGATTTTCCACAAATCTTTGAACTCACCGCTGAAAAGTGTGAATTTATTGCTTTTTGCATTCAAATCAATACAATTATCAAGATATTCTGCAAACCATTCATCTTCAACCGCTTCACCCTTGTTAAGTTTAGAAACAACAGAAGTAGAATTTGTATGAGATAAATAAACCGTATCAATAAGCTTTATTTTTTCTATAGCATAGTTGCAAAGCGTGTCACCATTTTTTTCATTATACACTTTCACATCAACAGGACTACCCATAACAACGCTACTTGCTTCAGAATCAGCAGTGAGATTTCCAAAAAACGAAACAATAAAAATTACAACAATAAGTAAAATCGCAAGAACAGGTAATGATTTTTTCAATTTTTCCATATTCTCACCGCCTATTATATTCATACCATAATATAATACAACAAAAATCCTCTTTTTTCAATTGGTAAATATATTGAAATAACAGCCATTAAATGATACAAAATGACCATAAAACCCCATCGAAAACAAAAATAAAAAGGCGGGGAAAACCCGCCTTATCTGATTACATATTATTAATGAACATGTGTATGTGTACCACCACAAGCTTCACATACGTGTGGAGCAGTAATACCACACACAAACAAATACCAATCTAAGAATTGTTGACCTACAAAAATGCAAATAGCTACTGCTAATGCAAGGTGAGGAGCAAAAGGTACTTTATGGTCCATTTTTTCTTCTTTATTTTTGTTTTTAAGGTAAACAATAATAAAGTATATTGTTCCTGAGAAACCGCCGAAAATCAATGATAAAAGAACAACTTGCCAACCTAAAAGAAATCCGCAAGCAGCCATGAGTTTGATGTCGCCACCACCCATTCCGCCTTTTGTAACAACTGCAAGAACAAAAAGAATAGTACTTGCTGTGAAGAAACCAATTACACGTTCAATAAGTTCTTCAAAAACAAAACCGTTAGCAATAAGGTCGTTTATGTAAACAAGAATACCACCAACTAAAATTGTAACCCACATTGAGTCAGGGATTTCCATAATTTTAATGTCGATAGCACTTGCCACGATAAGAGCAGAAATTGCAAGGCAATAACCAACAGTAGCAAGATTAACTTGACCATCTGTCACAAACCAGAATACAAGAGCATACATAATTCCGTTGAATGCTTCTACAATTGGGTATTGAGGTGAAATTTTTGCCTTACAGTAACGACATTTGCCTCTGAGAAAAATCCAGCTGAACAAAGGCACTAAATCTTTTGCATAAAGTCTGTGATTACAACTCATACAGTGACTGTTTGTAGTTGTAAAATTTTCTTTTTTAGGTATTCTGTAAATAAGCACATTCAGAAAGCTACCCACACAAACACCCATAAGAAAAACAAAGAATGTTATAAAAAGTTTTGGAATAAGCATATAATCCATAATAAAAGCTCCTCTCTCATTACAAAACTATTGTACCACTAAAAATTCTATTTGAAAAGAGAAATATTGATTTTCTAATAAAAAAGCGAGGGGATTTCCCCTCGCCCTTTATTTAGTTAGTTGATTTAATTAATTTATTATGTAATTAATTATTCACCGTGTGCTGCTTTACATGTAACTGTAGCTGCGCCTGTACCTGCATCAAACTGTGCTTCGTAGCTAACATCGATATCCTGTTCAAGAGCCCATGGACAATCAGGAATGTCGCCACCTTCGAATGTAAGGTCGCTAATAGCAGTTGCTGGTTTACCTGTATTTGTGTAGTAAATAACAGCTGCGTTTTCGATTGTGTCGATGTTTGAAGCACATGTCTTATTCTTTGCGTTAGTTGTGATTGCTCCGTAAAGAGGAATAGCAACTGCAATAAGGATACCCATGATAACAACAACGATCATAAGCTCAACAAGTGAAAAGCCTTTTTTGTTTAACATTTTTCTCATAATAATTTTCTCCTTTATTAAAGAATTTTGATTTTTACAGTTTCGGGAACATTCCGTAACCGTTCTCTGTATCTTTATTATATAACATTTTACAAATTTTGCAATATGTAATATTGCACAAACTTACACATATATTTTTTAGCACTTTAACCAATTAAATGGGCAAATAGTGTTATCTGATTAAAAAAGGCGAGGGATTTACCCCTCGCCTGAATATACTCAACTAATCTTCTAAGTGTGTTGCATGACATACAACTATTGCTTCACCATCTTCTGTAATTCCTGTAACTTCGTAGGTTTCTTCACCATCAGCCCATGGGCATTTAGGAATACCATTATCAAATTGAAGTACCTCTTTCCAGTTATCTACAGTTAATGTCAAACCAGTTCCGTTAGAATAAGCAACTGCAGCGCTTCTGATTGTATCAAGGTTAGACTCACAAGTACTATTTTTTGAATTCGTTACAATTGCGCCGTAAAGTGGAATTGCAACTGCAATAAGAATACCCATAATAACAACAACAATCATAAGCTCCATAAGTGAGAAGCCCTTTTTATTCATAATTTTTCTCATAATGCATTCTCCTCAAAAATTTTTCATTCATATTCGGGAATTTTCCGTAACTCCCTATTTAATTTAATTATATACCTATTTACAAATTTTGCAATATGTCAAATTACACAAACTTACACTTATTTTTTTGTAACTATAACAAAAAGCAATAAAAAAAGGGAGTGTTTTCACTCCCTAATCACTATTTTTTAACTGTTGATGGATTTTGCAAAACATGATATTGGTCTGCAACCGTCGTCGTTGAGAAACTTGTGTTTTCACCCTTTGGTGTGTGTTTTTCGTCATTACATGCACAAGTAACAACACCAGTCCATGTATTGTTAGCGTTTTTATTTATAGCAATACCATAATTATAAGTAGTACTATTGTCACTTTTTGGGCAAACAGGTATGCCGTCATCACCAAGAAATTTTAATAAATCGTCAACTGAGTCAGGAGCGCTTTGATATGCTGTGTAATAATCTACAACCGCAGTTTTAATTACCTCAATATTTGTTTCGCAGGATTTATTATCTGCATTTGTTTTTGAATCTCTGAATGATGGAACAGCTACCAACAATATAATACCCATTAAAGCAACAACCACTACCAACTCTGTTAATGAAAAACCCTTTTTATTCAATAAAAATTTCATATATATATCACTCTCACTTTCTAACAGTTAAGAAAATTATAAATTCTATGTTTTGATTATATACCATTTATAAAAAGTAGTCAATATTAAATAATTTTGAGTGATAAGTTAGAGTTTGTCAAACAAAAAGGCGAGGTTTTGTGCCCCGCCTTACTTTAAATTATTTAATTATAAATTTGCAATAAAATCGCACACATAAGAAAGTGGTTTTGAAATTGCTTTATATACTGGTCTTAAGAACGCAGTGTTTTCAATCATAAATGGTGACAAATCGTTGTAATAGAAATTGATAAACCAGTCGCCAAATTCAGTACCACGAAGTACATTGTCACGGAAGTTACGGAAATTATCAAGCACGCGTTCACCCATAGCGGTGCCATCTTCAAAGAGCCAAGTCTGAATACAGCTTGCTTTATGAGATGTTGTACCTTGAGCATCACCTGGTTGAATTGCCATATCAGAAAGTGGTGACAAGAATCTAAGCACATTACCTGTAGTCTCAAGTTGAGCATTAGTAAAATTATATGTCTTTTCGTTATTCGCACCGTATTTTGTTTGTAATGATGGATAACCGCGTTGTTCTTTGTTGCCACTATTAATATCCACATCAGACCAGCCACAAGGGTAAGCCTTCAAAACACCATTTTCAATCCATTCTTCTTTAAGAATAAGATTTCCATTTTCACGGTTAACCACTTTACTACCACTAAAGTTTTCAAGTGTATAAACTGTTTCAACCTGATAAACAATTACATCTTCATTACCAGATTTCATAACAAGTTTAACGCCATTATTTTGGTAACTGCTTGCTCTTTTTGCTTCTGTTACCGCAGTATTATAGCGCGTGTTGTATTCTTCGTCAGATTCACCTGCATTCTTTGTCACAATAGGCTCAATGTAATCAGTAGAGATACTCAATTCAACCTCAACAGGAGTATCACCAAAGCCCTCCACATCAAGGAATAATCCACTGTTTGTTTCACCAAAGTTTTTGATAAATAAGAAATAGCCTAAAAATTTAGGATTTTCTTCACCTTCATCTTCACTATCATAAGCAGGTGTAGAGAAAATATATGAAAAATCTTCGTCTTTTGTGCCTTCATTTGGCACAATATAAGGTGCTCCACTTCTCCAGGTGAAGGTATTATTTTCTTTGTTATACCAAATGCCGTCCGCTATAACTGAATCATAGAAAACATCAAGCATTTTTGAGTTAGCAATCAAATTTGTTTCTGTTTCAAACTTTGCGCCTGCAATACGCACTGCATTTTGTATTCTCCAACGTTGTGAAGCGCTTTGAAATGTATCACTAAACATAAAGAATATTGTGCCTACAAGTGCAAACACAAAACCAACTATTGCAAACGTTACTATAAGTTCAACAAGAGAAATACCTTTTTTGTTTTGAATGAGCTTGAACATATTTTCACCTCATTTATAAATGAGTTTCATTATTCCCGACACATTTTTCGTGTGTCGGGACTTAAATTTAAAATTACTCTGTTCTTGTAGCACAAGAGTTGATACCGCCAACCTTGTTCTGGTCAAGAAGAGTCATACTTGCACCATCATTTGCATAGAACTGAACTTCTTCACTCCATTTACCATCCATAGAACTTGTGCAAGGAGCTAATGGGTTACGAGCCCAACAAACAACTGTACGTTCACCACTGTCGTATTCTTCGTTATTGTTAGCATCTTCATAGCCAGTTGCAATCCAAAGACCGTTAACATTGTTAATCTGAACAATGTTGTAGTTTTCATTCTGCGAAATCTTAACAGCACGCCAGTGATAATATGCATTTGTATCTGACTGCTTACCAGAAGCGTTAGTGTCAACCCAGTAACGAACGTTAACCCATGAGCCACCACGACCATTATCTGAGAAAGCTTTAGCAATTTCGCCACCGCCATTGTATGTGCCAGTTGGGCAATAATCAGCAGGGTCTTTATCACTTTGGTCACCAACAGCTATCCAGAAATCGTTAGCATATTCAATATCATTAATTGTTTCAAGAGTTGAAATGAAACCAATTGTACTCCAAAGACCTGTTGCTTGTGAGGTTTTATCATAGAAATACTTATAGTTATTTGAGCCAACTGAAAATGTTGTAGCATTACTATTCTTTGAGCCCCAAGCAGCTGAACCAACTGAGTCTGTATTACCATCACTTTCAACAGCAAATGTTTTACCATTTACATTGTCAACCCATTTGTATGACTGGAATTCAGCGTCAACTGAACGGTCATTCCAATCATAAGATGTATGTGAGCCTTGAGTTGTTGTTGTGTTTACCCACCAAGAAAGGACAGTACCATTTTCAGTACCCCACATAGCTTCTGGATAACCATTCCAGGTTACACCCCATTTAACGCAAGTTACTTTTGTGTTTGTCATTGGGTGTGAACGAATATATTCGAAACTGCCGTCATTACCTTCAGCAGCAGCGCCACCAGAAATAGATTTATACTGAATGTGGCGGTTATTCTGCCAATAGTCAGCACCATAAAGGTTACCAATATTTTCTTTTTTAGATGGCTCATAAGCGTATTCTGTATGAGCACCTGAACCCGTTCTCTCTTTTTCAAGCACGCTTCTTGAATTAAGATAATAGAACTGATGGAAAACGTTTGACTCAGTTGCTAACTTATAACCATCTTTATCAATTGCAAGGTATTCATAAGTTTCACCGTTAGCTGAGTTCTGTGTTTCAACTCGATAATCACCTGCACGAAGGAAAACAATACCGTTATTCATAACAGAGCCAACATCAACAGTTGTGTTACTACCACTGTCAGAATAATTTACTGTACCGCCAAGAACATAACCAACCATAAGTGAAACAGGAATATCCTTATCACCTGCAGGAATAACTGTACTTGCACTATCAAGGAATGTGATAGTTTCACGACGATTATTCCAATAGAATATATAGTTACCATTATTTTTAGAGTTAGCTAAGTCATAAACAATATCGTCAGTAGGGTTAGCTGAAACCGATATAGCAAAAGGATGTGAAAGATATGAAAGTGTAATATCAACAATGTCACCATTTGTAACATTTTGTTGAATATTATCGTGATGGTTAATCAAAACGTCAGGAGTTGCAATTGTGTAGCCTGTTGATTTAAAGTTTTCAAAATATGATTCAATCTTATCACGTTTAGTGTTATAAGTGTCCGCATCATAGAACTTACCTGTAATTGCATACTGAAGGTTTGTATATGGATAATGAACAACACAGTCAGTATATTTAGTAAACCAGCTTGTATAATGACGTTCAAACGCCATATTACCTGTTGATGATGTACTAAGCGCCGAACCTGATGTTAAGTAAGGTGTAACACCAAGAGTCATTCGCCAATATGCAACTTTTTCTGCATTATCATAAAGTGTTGTTCTGTTACCTGCTCTTGTAAGGTTTGTACCTGTTGGAATGTTATAGAAAGTACCATCACTACCATCAGAGTGACCATAAGTACCGTTCCAAACTGTTGGGTATTTATAAGAACCTGTTGAACCTGTTTTTGCAGCAAACAAGTCCATCATAGCAGGAATATAACCGCAATAAAGAGTATAACTTGACTGTGGGTAGTTAAGGTTTGTTGTTGCGTTTTCAGCCATAGTATCGCCATTATTTTGGTCGGTAAAGTAATAACTGCCGTCGCTCTTTACATCAGTCTTATTAGGAGTGTTAATTCTGATAGCGTCAACAGAAGTAAGTGTAATAGGATATGAATCCCTATCAATACCATTTATCTTGTTACTACCATCAACAGTAAGACCATTGATGTCATAATATGAATTATCTTGAGTTTCAAGCCAACCATGAGCAGTGTCATTAATTGTATTAACCCATTCGTTAACTGTTTGACCCCCTACCTTACTTGGCTTTGAATGAGCTTCAGCAAGCGTAGCTACTGCGGCACTTCCGCTCTTTAATTTGTAGAAATATATTTCACCGTCAGCGCCATAGAATTCACCGTCATCTGCTCTTGTAACAGAAACAACTGTAAGGCTTCTTAAAAGAGCAGTATTCAAGTTAACCAAGCTACCAACAAGGTTGTATTCTTTTGATGATACGTTAAAGCCTGATTGTGCAGTTGAAGCAGTACGCTGTGAAATAAACTTGAATGATGTTTCTGTACTATACACAGGACTTGAGTTTGGTGAACCATCTTTATCTGTTGAATAAATATGAGCCTGTGCGCCACTGTCATTAACCTGAACAAAGTCATAGTCAGAATAATATGTATAGTCACCGCCCCAATAGTAGTTGCCTGTTTCATTGTTTCTCCAGAAACGACGCACCTGACCATTGTCACCGCACATTACATAATAACCATACTTTTTGCCATTACTATCAACATTATAACCATCACCACTATCAGCAGGAACCCATTCAACGTCATTCATAGCTGAATTAAGTGTTATAGGCTTTGTTGTTGATATTGTAGCATCTTTCGCGTCTTTAGTTGTATACATTTTACGACGAATGATTGCAAGTTCATCTTCATCAGTATCAGAGTCAGCACCATCAACCATTTCGCCACGTAAAGCGTAATAATAGTAATCCCCATTATCGTCAGCTTCGCCAACCATAATCATAGTTGGTGAGTCAACTTCAACCTGAAGAGTGTGCTGACCATTTCTGAAATCAATATTAAGTGGTGATGTTTCAAACGAAATTTTACCGCCACCATAAATTGTAAATTCTACCATTGAACTTGCAAGACGTCTTACTGTATAGTCTGTTCCGTTTGCAAGTTGTGTTGCACCATTAAGTCCACAAGTAAGTTTGAAATCAGAAGCATAGCTTGCTTCACTGAAATTGATACCGCCACTACCATAAACAATGATTTTTGCAGTAACAAAGTCGTCAGTCAATGTTTTTGGGTAACAAACAAGACCTGAAGAACTGCCTTGTGCCTTAATTGTTGTGTAACCATTTCCAATATCTGTTGGGTCAGATACAAGGAAATCACCTTTTACATCATCTAACTGATTACCAATAGCAACTGTTACTTTACCATTCATAACTGTTGAAATGGTTGTTCCGTCACTTTTCTCACGAGTAAGATTTGCAGTTGTTGGTGTTGAAAGTTCAAGAGCAATATCTGTTACGTTTGCACTATAACTGCCACCTTTACCGGCATCATAATTACCAATAACAGTCTGCAAAATACCAGATTCCATCTGTACTTCTTGTATTTCTTCACCTGCAATTTTAATTGCATCAAAATATGTTAAAAATAAAGGGGAAAAACAAAATATAAGCAACGATAAAATTGCCATAGCGGTAAGAACTTCAACTAAAGTCATACCGCGTTTATTCCCGAAATAACTTTTAATTATGTTCTTCATAATAAAATCCCCTTTCTATTAGTCTAAAACTGAAACTGTAGGTTTACCCCAGTTAATATTGAAATTACTTGTTGGTGTTGGTTGCTGAATATATTCAATTAACTCTCTGCTACCAACCTTATAAGTAAGTGGTTTACTATCAATCGAAACTTGTGATGCACCAAAGTTTACATCAAGTTTTCTGATTGGTCGCTGATTATCTGCAAAATATGATGGTTCACCAGGGCTTTGTGTATCTGCAGGGTCACCATAATAAAGGTCACGAATTTGTGTCATCTTCTTTATAGCAGTATCACCTAATTGGAAACCTTTTTCTTCAGCAATAACTGCATCAAGGAAATATTTAAGAAGGTCAATACCTCTTGTTTCAACCTGTTCACTACTGTCAACATCTGTATTTGTTGCCTCATAAACACCATTGAAAAGGCACACATCACCTGCACTGAATACACGATATGTTTCAGTTGCAGCACCTTGTGAATAAATTTTAACATTAACATTACCATTAAAGAAAATACGGCTAGCATTGCTGATAGTTGCACCGCTTTGATTAGTAATACCACCCTGACTGTATGAAAGGTATTCTGCCCAATCGCCACCAGATGCAAGACCATTACCAATCATAACTGTACCTAATCTGTAACGGTTACCAAGTGTTGCAACAAGTGTTTGTAATCCTGAGAAGAAACCACTTGTATTTGTGTGGTAAACACCCATTGTGATGTCACCATCAACTACAATGTCACTACCATAAAGACCAATTGTTGCATATTTGCCTTTAGTTGGGTCCACATAAAGACCGCAATCTTCAAGAATAAGTGAGCCTGAAGTCGAGAAAATATAGAAATTGTTTATATTATCGTTGATTTTGATTTCGCCAACCTTCTCAGATGGGCGAGCAAGAATTAAATCACCGCCACCAATCATTTCATAAACAGTAATGTCTTCTTGTGCAGGAATAAGACCTGAAGCCTTCATAAGATTAAAGGCAAGTTTAATAAGACCATTCTTAAGTCTTTGCCACCATTTACCTGTTTTTGTGTTGATGCTTGCTTCATCATACTTAATTGTTTTTGTGTCTGTATTATCAAAATCTGCTGCATCAGTTGAAAGATAACCATCTGCACCATAACAAGTTTCTGAAGAAACAGTGGTTGAAGGATACATATAACCGCTTGAAACACGTGTTACTTCAGTTCCGTCACCACGGAAGCATACCGCAGTACTTCTGATTTCAACAACATCTTTAGGTTCAACGCCTTCTGTACCATCTGACCTATTGACAATTGTATCTTGCTGACCACCAGCCATTTCAATTGAGAAATAGCCAATAACATTAACAGACTGGTCATTTCTAGCTGCAGCTTCACTTGAATATGTTTTGAAACCAAGCCCTTCCCACATTGTGCCGTCATTTGTTGCATCTTCATCATAAACAAGATACACTTTGTTACTTGTGATTTTTTCATCACTATCGTGAATAATTGAAACAAATTTGTCAACGTCATTAAAGCCAACTAATCCGTTAGCAAAACTGTCATTATTATCAAAACTACTACTTGTTTTCATTGTAGCGTTCTGATATGCAAATGCACCAGCCTCAACGCCTGCACGTGAAAGATAATAAGCTTGCTTTTGAGCGTTCATAAATCTAACCGTTCTTAAAGACTGACTTGCATAAGTACCAATAGCTGCTGCAAGAATAGTCAAAACCATCATAAGGATTAAAACCATTGGCAACGCCATACCCTCACGATTTTTAAGATATTTATTCATAATGATACGCTCCTTTCAAAAAGATTTTGATAAATCGCAAATAATTAAACGATAACACGTAAAACTTCTTCAAGAGAAGTGTTACCTTCCATCATTTTATAAAGACCTTCGTCTTTAAGAGTCTTCATTTCTTGTGAAACGGCAAGGTCACGAACCTGTGTAATTGTTGCACGGTCAAGAATCAAGCGTTTCATTTCTTCTGTAACTGTAAGGAATTCGAATACAGCTTCTCGTCCCTTATAGCCAGTATTATTACATGTAAGACATCCATGTGCCTTGTAAAGCTTGTAGCTTGGTTGATTATAACCATACTTTTCAAGGTCAGGAACTATATTTTTAAGTTCTGCATGAGAAATTTCATATTCTTCTTTACACTTTGGACAAAGTTTTCTTACAAGACGCTGTGCAAGAACACCAACAAGTGATGATGCAGTAAGGAAAGGCTCAACACCCATTTCATCAAGACGAGTAACAGCACCAGGTGCGTCATTTGTATGAAGTGTTGAAAGAACCATATGTCCTGTAAGAGCAGCTTCAACGGCAATTTTTGCAGTTTCGCTGTCACGAATTTCACCGACCATGACAATATCAGGGTCAGAACGAAGAACTGAACGAAGAGCTGCTGCGAATGTCATACCAGCACGATTATTCATCTGAACCTGGTTAATACCTGCCATTCTACGTTCAACAGGGTCTTCAAGTGTAATAACGTTTTTATCAATTGTACTGATTTCAGCCAATGTAGCATAAAGAGTTGTAGATTTACCACTACCAGTAGGGCCTGTAACAAGAACGAAACCATAAGGCATATGAATAGCGTGGTTAAATCTGCCAAACTGACGTGGACTGAACTTAATATCTTTAAGTGTAACAACATTTGTATTGCTTCTTTCAAGCAAACGCATTACGACTTTTTCGCCGTAAACTGTAGGCATTGATGCAATACGAACGTCCATTGTTTTGTCTTCAAACTTAACAGTAGCACGACCATCCTGAGGAATACGACGTTCGGCAATATCCATACCACCGATAACCTTAATTCTAGAAATAACAGCCGCATACATTTTAATTGGGTTCTGCATAATTTCTTGCAAAACACCGTCAATTCTGAAACGAACGCGCATAAATTTTTCAAGTGCTTCAATATGAATATCAGATGCGCCTGCTTTAATAGCATTGTTAATAATCTGGTTAACGAGCTGAACTGCTGGCTTATCATCAATATCAAGGTTCTCTGATTCAACAACCTCTTCTTCTTCATCACCAAAATCGTCAACGCCACTATTCATATTTGCAAAGTTTTCAATAGCAGCCTGAAGTTCAAGGTCAGCAGCAACTACAGGACAAATTTCATAACCTGTAAGCATACGAAGATAGTCCACAGTGAGAATATCATTAGGATTCTTCATTGCTACATAAACAATACCATCTTCCTCATAAATAGGAAGAATATTGTTTTTTATTGCAAGCTCTGGTGTAATAAGGTTTGCAACTGCAATATTAACGCCAACTTCATCAATAGAAACAAACTTGTGGCCTGTTTTACTTGCAAGCATACGAGCAACATCTTCTTCAGTACAATAACCTAACTGTGTAAGTATTGTACCTATAAGTTGTTTGCTTGTTTTTTGAATTTCAAGAGCTTCTTGTAACTGCTCTGTTGTAATAATTCCGGCGTCAATAAGTCTTGCGCAAATACTGCCGGGAATAATAATATTGTCTGACATAGAAATACCTATCTTTCGTGTTGAAAAATCTTATTTAGTGAAGTTAACGATTACCATTGTTGCTGCAACAGTACCATCTTGTTGCTTAGCCATTGCAATAGTATCAATTCTAGCAATTTTCTCTTGTGATACAATCTCAACTGCCATTCTTCTAATGTCTATTTCTTCACCTACAACAGCAAGAGTTGTGCTTGCTTCATGTACAAGTCCATTTTCTACCATTTCGCCAACCTTAACATCAACAATATTAAGGTTATATTTGCGACACAATTCGTCAAGTTCCACGTAGTAATCAACAGGGTCATATGAACCAGTTTCAGCAATTACTTTGTCATATTCAGCCTGCTGTGCTTCGTAATATTTTGAATCAGCCTTTAATTTTTCAAGACTTGCTACAAAAATTTTGTTCTCATCAAGTTTTGTTACACTTGAACCAATACTTTCTTTTAATTCTGCAACTTCTGTAATTGTGAAATATGAAGCTACACCTAATACTATAACAAGAACTACCATTGCAATAGTAAGAAGAACGGCACTATTTACTTTTTCTTTAAGGTCGGAAATATTAATTTTTGTATTCATTTATGTTTCCCCCTTATTCTGCAGTTGTTTCTTCTGATGTAGTTTCACCAGAAGATTCACCTGTTGTGCTTTCAGTTGTTGTTTCTGCCGGTGCAGTTGTTGTAGTAGTTGTTGTTGTAGTTGTAGTAGTTACTAAAGCACCTGATTCGTCAACAACAATATTACCGCCAGTTGATAAATAAATACGGAATGTGTATGTTTCATTACCGTCAACATCTCTTGTAACTGAAGGCATATCGTTAATAACTTTAATCTGTGTTACAACATCTTTGAAGTCTTCACCGTTTTCAAAGATTTCTACCAACCCGCGAAGCTGTGAAACAGCATCACCAATGTTTTGTGCAGCAGGAAGTTCACCTTCAATCATACAAATAGGATTTGTTGACCATTCCTGAACTGTTACAACTGAATATTCTGCATACTCAGGGCGTGTTGCCTGAACTAAAGACATAAACTTAACCGCGCTTGGTGATTTTGCTCTGATTGAATCTACTTTCTGCTGTGATGCTACAAGACCATCATAAATTTCCTTATATTTTTCAAGTTCATTAATTTCAGCAACAACTATACCATTAGTTTTTTGTACTTCTTTGAGCTGACTTTTAAGAATAAACAATCTAATTGCAAAACCGCTATAAATAACAAGCATACAAACAAGAACGATTAATGCAATTTTAAGAATTAAATCTTTTTTCTTTCTACCTTCCAGCAATTTTCTATAACTTGCTGGTAACAAACTTACCTTAAACACTTTTATCCCTCCAAACTTGAAATTGCAATTCCTATACAACTTGCATACTCACCTAAATCTGTTACAGATGATGCTTGCAAATCTGGATAAAGTGTTGGTACTTCCATAGGAATATATAAATTTGAAGATATTGCTGATGCAACTTCTTCAGCTATTGGTGAATTCATAATAAAATAGATTTTTTCAATCGGTTTGCTATTCTGCATTGAATAGTAACTGATTGTTGAAGATGTTTCTGACATAAGGAAGCCTTTAACTGCTTCAACATCTTCTTCTGTGTATGACTTATCTCTTGAGCCTTTGAATACATTTGTTACTGCTTTTTGGTTTCTTTCAGTGATTGTAATTGAACGAACCATTGAAATTTCATTACCTTCAACTACAATAAATGTAAGCACATCATTTGTAAGATTAACCAAAGCATATCTTACGCCATTGCTAATCTCGTTAATTGCACGACAATATGAAAGCACTGATGAATCAATCTCTTGAACCTGCATCTTTGCAGTTGTAAAGCTATTGATGTAACCTTCAAGCATCTGTTTTCTTGCTGCTATAAGCATAACATTAACCTGTGGTGTTCCGTCATCGCCTTCACTTTCACCTGCAACAACAAAATCCACTTCCATTTCCTGAATTGGAATAGGAATAAATTCCTGTGCCTGTAAGAAAATCATATTACGAAGCTTATCGTTATCAACTTTTGGGAAAGTTGCATATCTCATAAGCACATTTTCATTGTTTACACCAATTGCAACATCAGTTGTCTGAAAATTGCCTTGAGCAACAAGTTCTGTAATTGCATCTACAAATTTTCCAGAGTCTCTAATATATGCTTCTCCTATTACGCCTTCTTCTAATGGCATATAGCCCATAGCAAGAATTTTATGAACACCATTTTCTTTAGCAATTTCAACCGCTCTTATCTCATCTACTGTAATTTCACAACCGATGACACTTTTAAGTTTAGCCATATATATCATTCTCCTGTCAATATGAGGGTTTTTCTCTTTTTTATGAACCAATTGATGTTGATGATGTAAGCATTGGAACGTAAAGAGCAATAAGCATACCACCAACAACAACACCAACGAATATAAGAGCTATAGGTTCAATAATTGCTCGTAGATTTCGTGATGTATTTTCAACGTCTTCTTCAAAGAACTCTGCAACCTTATCAAGAAGTTCTGGCAAAGCACCTGACTCTTCACCGATAGCCACCATACCTGTAAGCATAGGTGGGAAAATACCGCTTTTATCAAGAGCATTAGAAACGCTCTTACCTTCTTCAATATCTTCAATTGCTTCATTTACTGCTTTTTCTAATTTTTCTGAACCCGATGTAGGTCCTGCACTTTTAAGTGCTTCAACCGCTGTAACACCACCTGAAAGAAGTGTAGCAAAAGTACGGCAGAAACGAGCAACAACCATCTTGGTCATAAAGTCACCAATCATTGGCATTGTAAGTTTGTTTCCTTCCCATATTTTATGCGCAACAGGGCTCTTAATGAAAGCAAATACAACAGCAAAAATGATTGCTGCAACAAGAATCCATGTACCAGTTTCTTCACGAAGGCTATCAGAAACGTCAAAAATGAATTTTGAAATACCTTCAACTTCTTGGCCACTCTTCATCATTCCCTTAAACAAAGGAACCATGAACCAAAGCATTGCAATAAGCAAAACAACCGCCAAAATCATAACGCTTCGTGGATACGAATAAGCTGATTTAATATTCTTTTCAAGATTCTTTTCTTTTTGAAGCATATCAGCAAGGCTGACAAGCGCTTGCTCCATAATACCACCAGTTTCACCAGATTGTACCATCGCAATAAACAAAGGTGAGAAAACTTTTGGGTATTGCGCAAATGCATCTGAAAGTGGAATACCACTTTCAACGCTCTTTGCAATTTCAGCTAAAATATCTCCAAGCTTTGGATTAGCGCACTGTTTTGAAAGAGTTGATAATGCTCTTGTAATAGGAACACCTGCCGAAAGCATAACCGCAAGCTGTTTACAAACGATAGCAATATCTTCCGTTGTTATTTTCTTGCCGCCACCGCTTGATTTTTTCTTTTCGGCTTTTTCCTTCATTTCAGTAACTATAATACCGTTTTCTCGAAGTCTATCAATGGCTTGATTGGTACTATCGGCAATAACTTCACCGTGTACGCTCTGGCCTTGTTTATTAATACCATCATAAGTAAAGGCTGCCAAGGCTATTTGCCCCCTTTATATGTAAAGATTGTAAAATTCTAATATTAAAATCCCATAGTACCCATAAGGCGTATAACTTCTTTTTGGTCAACACAGAATTCAAGAACTGATTCTCTTGTGATTTTCTGTTGTTTAAGAAGATTAAGAAGTGCCTGGTCCATGGTCTGCATACCCTGCATTGTACCTGTCTGCATTGTAGCATAAAGCTGATGCTCTTTTTCTTCACGAATAAGGTTTTTAACTGCAGGAGTATCTACCATATATTCAACAGCGGCAACTCTTCCGCGACCATTAATAGTAGGAATGAGCTGTTGAGATATAACAGCTTTAATTGTATTTGAAAGTTGTGAACGAATCTGTCCCTTTTGTTCTGCAGGGAAAGAGTCAATAATACGAGAAATTGTCATTGGTGCTGTTTGTGTATGAAGTGTTGAGAACACAAGGTGACCAGTTTCAGCTGCAGTAACAGCAATTTGAATACTTTCAGGGTCACGCATTTCACCAATCATAATAACGTCAGGGTCATGACGAAGCACTGTTTTAAGAGCATTTGCGAAGCTCTTTGTATCAGTACCAATTTCACGTTGACGAATTGTAGACATTTTATGAGTATGTAAAAATTCGATAGGGTCTTCAACTGTAACTACGTTTGTTTCATAGTTACTGTTGATATAGTCAATCATTGCAGCAAGTGTTGTTGATTTACCACTACCTGTAGGTCCTGTAACAAGAACAAGGCCACGAGGAAGATTGCAAAGGCGTTTAACATCAGCAGGCAATCCTAATTTATCAATTGGGGGAATATCAAAAGGAATAGCTCTGAAAACTGCCGCTATAGAGCCACGCTGAACAATAACATTTCCACGGAAACGAGCACAATTAGGAACAGAAATTGCCATATCAAGTTCCCAGTTATCATCAAACTCCTGAGCCTGAGCCTCAGTCATATATTTTCGTAAAACCTGTTCTACATCTTCAGGATACATTTTGGGATATTCTTCTTGACGCACAAGAGAACCGTTTATTCTTATACAAGGCTCAATACCACTTACAAGATGCAAGTCTGAACCGCCTTTTTCAACTGTGAGTCTCAATAAATCCTCAAGATTATTAGGATATTGACTTGGCTTGTTAAAAAATCTCATATTTATAACCCGTTTTCTGCAATAATCTTTTAATGTGTATATAATTGGCTATGGGGGTGCGAAAATCGCACCCCTTATTGTAGCTTTTATGCTTTATCTAACGCTTCGATAAGTTTTGCCATTCTTGTTGCCTGAGCAGAAGTTGTATTAACATACAATACAGCCTTATAGCCTGCATTTACAACTTCACCAGTTTCATCATTTGTTTCGCCTTTTTCAGTTTCAACAACAACAACTCTATATTGTGTTGATTCAGTAAATACCTCAGGATAAAGTTCCTTCATAATTGCAACTGTATTTTCAGTAGCTTTTACTACATAATTCTTGTTGTCATCTGCCTTTGATGCAATTGGAATCCAAGTTTTCTTTCCATCAACATCCACAGAGTCAAGAGTTTGAAGCAATTCAAGGATTTCATTGTTCCATGTAACATCATCACAATAAACGATAATGCTGTTAGTAATAGCTGAATGGTCATAAAGGTAGAACTTAACTCCTTCGTAAGTAACACCTTCAAGTCTTGCCATTAATTCATCAACTGTGCAATTCAAAGCAGTATATGTATGAACTGTGCTTGATGCTGAAGCAACATTTTCGTCGATTGATTCAATTATATCTTTAACTTTTTCAATCGCTGATGGTTTACCATGGAGCCAAAGAGATTTTGTCATTCTTTCATGACCAAATGTTGAAACCTCTTCACCTGATTTACCAATAAGTGATTCTGCATCACTTCTTGAAATGTTAATAAGGTCAATCTTTTCAAAAATTGTAGGTTCTTCTACAACTTCCTCTTCGATGATTGTATCGTTTGGTGTTGTGTCTGGAGTTGTATTATCTACATTATCATTTATTGTTGAATCGTCTTTATCTGTATCAGTTGAACCACCGTCAGGTTTAGTGTCAGGTGTAACGATTGGTGATGTACCATCTAAAGTAAGAACTGCTTCTGTATCAACAACTTTTTTGATTGTCATAATATCAGCAAGTTGTGTGCCACTTACATAAACGAAAAGTGTCATTGGTCTAACAGCCATTGTAAGACCCGCGTGGAGACCAAGGCTTGAAAGAAGACTTGAGAAGTCGCTTGCTGAAATATAATCGAGTTCAATAGGGGTAAAAGCTGATGCAATGCTGTTGCTTCCAACACTGATGTTTTCAGGAGCGTCAAGAATTTCAACAAGTTCGTGGAGTTTAGCCATTTCTTTTGGATAAGCTGAAATCCACACATCTCTACCGTTATTTGTCTGAGATACTGTTTTCATGTCACTTAAGCCCAAAGCACCTGCTTGACCAAGAAGTTCATCATAAGTAATATAGTCAAAAGAGAACTTTGTAAGCACAAGGCTATCAACAAAAGTACCGTTAAGTTCTGAAGCTGATGCTACAAGAATTGTGTTACCATCTTTAAGATATGAAAGACCAACCATTCTTGTTACATAGTCGATAGCTTTAAGTGGTGACACTCTTTCAAGGTCAAGAGTGATTGTTTCTGTGCCTGCACCCTTATAGATTACTGTATAACCAGCATTATAAGCAATTGATGAAATAAGGTCTTTAACATTTGACTCTTTTGCTTTTACTGTAATGCTTGAAGAAATAATCTGATTTGTTGCATTTTCACTTGTAACAGGAAGTTTAAGAATCTGACCTCTGTAAACCTCATCTGTGCTATCAAGTCCATTGTATGTCATAATGTCGCTTACAGTAATACCGTTTTTGTTAGCAATAGAAGTAAGTGTATCATTGCTTTGTACTACATAGTAGCGATACTGCCCGAGGCTTGTTCCTTTCAAACCTCCACCATTGTTTTCTGAACCCATTACAGTGAGTGGAGCCACTGCACTTATAAGGAGTACAATTGACAAAGCAATTACAAGAATTGATTTGCCGAACTTCTTAGAACCTTTCATTTTTAGTTCCCCCTAAAAACATTTGTATGTAAATTAAATAATTACCTTAATTATTGCTTAATACTTAAGCTGTAGTTTTTTGTCGCCAAGAGCAACAATTACACAGTCGTCTGTAATGTCTTCAACTAGCCAAGATGATGAACCGACGTAATCGCCAACCTGAAGATGTGGGTAAGATTGATTTTCAGCTTCGACTGTTGCAGTATAATAACCATCAGAGTTTACTATGATTGCTGTGACTTTTGCTTTAGCAAGAGCTACGTCATCAAAAACATCATCGCCGATAAGTTCAATGTCTTCGTATTCTCTTACATCCTGAGGAAGAACATCAACATGAGTTCCTTCGCTTCCACCGTTATTTGTCGGATAATTTTCAACTTCAATTGTTCCCGTTGTAGCAATAATTACAATAGCAACAAGAACTGATATTCCTAAACAAATTGCTGGAATAATTATTTTCATCTTAGGGTTTTTGTCGAGGAAACCTGTGATTCCCCCGCCCCTTTTTGCATTACCGCTACCGCCTTTAAGCTTTGCGATTAAGTCTTTAATGTCCATATTCATACTAAAAAGCCTCCCGACACGATAATAAACACAACATGTAGTAGTTTATCGGAAATTTATGCATATTTTGAAAAAGAGTAGACTACTCCCTATGATGCATAATTACACATAATTATTTTACTATGGATTTTCAATAAAATCAACCTTTTTTTTACAATTAAACATACAAAATAACGGCGTAAATTTGGCTATTTTGCACACTTTTTTGCGAATGATTGGTTGTTAAAATTTTAACACTGTTTTTTACATAATAAAAAGCCCCTGGCGAAATGAACAAGTCCATAAAAAATGGACTATAGAAAAAAGAGCCCTCTTGATGTAGAATAACATCAGGAGGGTTTTGTTATGCCAAGAAGTTATAAACACATAAGTCAATATGAAAATGAAATATTAGAATTAAAGTCACAAG
>JAZLBG010000132.1:0-6233 GCA_045613585.1 Candidatus Fimenecus sp.
AAGAACTCCGTTCTATTCTCAATACTAAACTTCCAAGATATATGGTGCCACACACCTTTACATATCTTGACTCTTTACCTATGACTGTTAGTGGTAAGCTTGACAGAAAAGCTTTACCTGAAATTGACCTTAACAACACAAATACTGAAACAGAATATGTTGCACCTACAACAGAAAAAGAAACAGCACTCACAAAGGCTATTGAAGTTGTTCTTGATATTGAAAACGTAAGTATTCTCGACAACTTCTTTGACTTAGGTGGTGCCTCACTTAAATCTATTGAACTTATAAGTGTACTTGAAAGCAACGGATACACTGTAAGTGTAAAAACTATCTTTGAAGCAAAAGATATTCAAGCCCTTGCGAAAGAGCTCATAACAAAAACTGAGTCAGAAGAAAAAGTAGAATATGACAGTATTCTCCCTACTACTGCTGCACAGATGCGTGTATATACTGCACAAATGATGAAGAGTGACTCAACTCACTATAATATTAACTATGTATTTAAATCAACAAGCGTTAACAAAGAAAAACTTCAAAACGCTGTAAACAAATTAATTTCTCGTCACGAAAGTTTACGCACTCATTTTGAAACTATCAATGGTGTTGTTCATCAGGTAATTGACGAAAACGCTACTGTAATTGTAGAAGAAATTCCAACAAACCTTGTGGATTTCGTTAAACCGTTTGATTTAAGCAACTCCCCTCTTCTTCGAGTGGGCTGTAACGAAGAAACAGTAATCATAAGTTTGCACCATATTATCACTGATGGTGAATCTATGCCTGTTTTCTTCAAAGAACTCAATGAATTGTATATGGGTAGAGAATTACCTGCAACAGTTCAATATGGTGAATTTGCAGTAACTGATACTTACACAGAAGAAAACGAAAAATATTGGCTTGATGTTTTCAGCGAAGAAGTAGAAGCACTTGAATTGCCAACAGACTTCCCACGACCTGAAACTCAAAGTTTCAATGGTACAAACATCTTTGCAAAAATTGATAACAAGCTTAACGAAAGTATTCAAAACAAATGCAAACAGTTAGGCATAACCTCTTATGCATACTATATGGCTTGTTACAATATTCTTCTTTCTAAATATTCAGGAAATGAAGATATCTGTGTAGGTATGCCTATCAGTGGTAGAAGCAGTAATTTCCTTAACACAATCGGTATGTTTGTAAACACTGTTGCTTTGAGAAACAACCCAACAGGCACAAAAACATTCATAGAATTTGCTAACGAAGTCAAAGAAAATTCTATAAATGCAATAGATAACCAAAATTATCCATTCAACGAACTTGTTAAGAAGCTCAACATTCCAACAAGCAACAGAAATCCGTTATATGATGTTATATTCACTTACCAAAATGAACATATGACAGACATCACTTTTGATGATAAAAAAGTTGAGCTTATTCCTTTAACAACTTCATCAGTTAAGACTGATATGTCTTTCTCCATTCTTCCAAGAAAAGAAGATGTTGTGCTTGTAGTGGACTATTGCACAGACCTATTCAAAGAAGAAACAATTAACGAATTTATTGAATCATACTCAAGCATACTCACTCAATGTCTTGATGAAAACAAACAAATCAAAGACATTTCTATATTAACAACAGAAGAAGAAACACTTATTTCTTCTTTCAACAATACATCAGTAGAATACTCAAAAGGCAAATGTATTCACCAGTTGTTTGAAGAACAGGTTGAAAGAACACCAGAAAGAATTGCACTTGTAGCAAGTGATAAAAAGGTTACATACAAAGAACTTAACGAAGAAGCAAACAAATTAGCACATTGTCTTGTTGAAAAAGGCATCGGCAATGGCGATGTTGTAGGTATCAAGTTGTCAAGAACAAACAAATTTATGGTTTCTTTACTTGGTATTCTTAAAGCAGGTGCTACATATCTTCCATTTGATATTACTCACCCACAAGGAAGAATTGACCAGATTTTATCTGACAGTAACGCAAATTTCTGTATTACTGAAGAAAACTTCAACGAATTGCTTAACAGTGAAAAAACATACAACCCTGATACAAAAATATCAGATGACTCATTATGCTATTGTATTTACACATCAGGTAGTACAGGCGCACCAAAAGGTGCAATGATACAACACAAAAACTTGTGCTGGTATATGCACACATTGATGAATATTTATGGCACAGAGCCTATAAATATGCCATTTTTCACTTCTCCAAGTGTAGATTTATCTGTACCATCATATTTCCTTCCTTTAATGACAGGTGGCACAACATATTTCTATGACAACGAGCTATTAAAGGATTTATCTGATATTTTCAATAACGAAGAAATCAACACAATTAAAGCAACCCCAACACACTTGCAAATAATTTTGCAACATATTGAAGAAAAAAATCTTCGAAATATGAAATATTTGATATCTGGTGGCGAATCACTTTATCGTTCCACTTGTATTGAATTTTTAGAAAAATTCGGTAAGCATATAGAAATTCATAACGAATATGGTCCAACAGAAGCAACTGTCAGTTGTGTTGACTATGTATTCTCTTGCGACGATACTGATAATATTGTCTCCATAGGTGCTCCTATCGACAACGCACAAATATATATCGTTGACAAGTATAACAACTTGTTACCAATTGGGGTAACAGGTGAACTTTGTATTGCTGGTGACGGCGTCTGTGCAGGATATCTTAATAACCCTGAACTCACAGCAGAAAAATTTATTGACAATCCATTTGGCGAAGGTAAACTTTACAAAACAGGCGACTTAGCATACTGGCGTAAAGATAGAAATCTTGCGTTTGTCGGAAGAAACGACTTTCAGATTAAAATCCATGGTCTTAGAATTGAATTAGGTGAAATTGAAAACGCTATCGCAAATATCGATGGTGTGGCTCAGTGCGCCGTTGTTGTAAGAACTGATGCAAATGACAGACAGTTGATTTGTGCTTTCTATACAGGCGCAAAAACTGATACTATAGATTTCAGAACAATTTTGGGAACTAATTTGCCAAAACATATGATTCCGCATATGTTTACACACCTTAACGAAATGCCGCTTACTTCAAGTGGCAAAATCAGCAGAAATAGTCTTCCTGAAATTGACCTTGAAAGCGTATCTACTGAAACAGAATATATTGCACCTGAAACAAACGAAGAAAAAGCACTTGCAAATGCAATCAAAGTTGTTCTTAATGTTGAAAAAGTAAGTATGCTTGATAATTTCTTTAATTTGGGTGGTGACTCGATTACTGCTATCTATCTCGTTTCTGAATTGGAAGATTCAGGTTATGGGCTTAATGTTGCTGACATTATGCAGAGTGATACATTGCAGGAAATTGCAAGTAAAATAAAAATAGAAACGAATAAAGAAGTAATCAATGAATACAATGATAATCTTTCTGCAACGAGTGATTATGACCAGAATGAAGTAAACGGATTCATACCGTTCACTCCGATTATGCGTGCATTTCTTAAAGAAAGTAATGGTGAAATTTTAGAAGACTTTGTTCATTCATGCATTATTTCGATTGATTGTAACGAAGAAACAGTAAGAAAAGCTCTTGATATTCTTGTTTCTCATCACGATATATTAAGAGGTACATTTGTTGAGAACGGAATAGAAATACTTCCGTCTGACGAGTATAAAGCATATTCATTTGCATCAATAAATATTGATGATAAAGACGCAGCAATCTTGAAACTGAGAAATACAGCCCTTGACGATAAGCTTGTTAAAGCTGTATTCTGCTACACAAAAGATGATTGTCTTTTAAGCATAACTATTCATCATTTCCTTATTGACTTTGTTTCATGGGAAATTCTTATGAAAGATTTCACAACAATTGTCAAACAGTTGTGCAACAATGAAGATGTCTGTCTTCCTGCAAAAACAGCATCCTTCAAGTATTGGAATGAAGCACTTCAGGAATATTTTGAAGAGATGTCGGAAGAAAATAAAGAATATTGGAAACAAATCAACAATAGCCTTGATAATTCAGGGCCTTTCAATGCGGATACAGAAGAAAACCAAGCAGAAGAATACAGCTTCACATTCTCAAAGGAAATCTCACAAAAGCTTATCAATAAGGTTAATAAGACTTACGGAACAAGAACAAACGAAGTTCTTTTGACTGCATTAGGTCTGGCTGCAGGTCAAATATCAGGAAATCCTGTTGGTATTATTGTGGAAAGTCACGGCAGAACAGAGCTTGACAAACCGATTGCAACCGAAAAAACGGTTGGTTGGTTTACCACTTGCTACCCTGTTGTAATCAATAACAATAATAATGTGACAGCGGAAATAGTTAACGTGAAGGATACTATGAGAAGAATACAAAAAAACGGTGTTGAATATCTTCTCTTAAACCATAGTTTCCATAACAATGCCAACATTAAATTCAACTACTATAAGAATAGTATTTCAAATGAAAATAGAGAAAATGAATTAGTAGATTTCAATGGTAGCAGTTCTGTTTTCCCTAATATGATAAATGTTAGCTGTTCTGTTACCGATAACATTTTGTCAATGTTTATTACAGTTCCGATTTGTAAACATAAAAAAGGTATTAGTGAAGAACTTGGCAAAGAATTTATAACGCAGATTGAAAAAATCATTAAATCTGCAGATATTCTTCCAGCTACTGCGGCACAGATGCGTATATATACTGCTCAAGCTATGAGTAGTGAACCCACACTCTACAATCTTTCATCCGCTTTCAGAATGGAAAATCTTGATATAAAGAAATTTGAAGATGTTATAAACAAGTTAATAGCTCGTCACGAGAGTTTAAGAACAAGTTTTGAAAATATAAATGGACAGATTTTCCAGATAATAAACGATACCGCTTCCATAAAACTTGAAAAACTTGAGTCTTCAGATTTAAGTGCCTTTATCAAGCCATTTGACCTGACAAAAGCACCTCTTATGCGTGTTGGATACATTGATAATACTATTATTGTTGGGATGCACCACATTATATCTGATGGTTCAACATTCGGTCTTTTCTACGAAGAAATCAATGAATTATATATGGGCAGAGAATTGCCTGAAGCGGTTCAGTACAGAGAATTTGCCGTAAGTGACACATACACAAAAGAAGATGAAGAATATTGGTTAAAGGAATTTGAGAAGCTTCCTAATTTTGAGCTTTATACAGATTACCCTAAACATGATGCAAAAAGCGACAAGGGTAGAAATACATATGCCCTGATTGACCACAGTTTGCACGAAAATATACTTGCCAGATGTAAGGAATGGGGAATAACTCCTTATTCTTACTATATGGCTTGTGTAAGCATTCTCCTTTCTAAGTATTCAGGAAGTGAAGATGTTTGTGTGGGCGTAACATCAAGTGGCAGAAGCAGTAAATTCCTTAATACCTGGGGTATGTTTGTCAATATGCTTTCCATAAGAACAAAACCCGAAAGCGAAAAGACATTTAAAGCTTTTGTGAATGAAATTAAGAACAAATCATTTAATGCAATCGCTCATCAAAACTACCCACAACAAGAACTCCTTAAAAAATTAAACGTTAAAAAGCCATTATATGATGTTATGTTTATTTTCCAGAGTGAGAAAATGACACGTTCTGTTGTTGGCGACAAAAAAGCGGAGCTTCTTCCAGTAGAGATTTCAACCTCAAGAGCTCCTATTATGTTCTATATTCATCCTAGAGAAAAAGATGCTCTGCTTAGAACAGAATATTTAACAGACCTTTTCAAAGCAGAAACAATCGACAAGATTATTGCATCGTATATAAGCATTCTTACACAAGCACTTGATGAAGAAATATTTATTAAGGATATGACTGTATTAAGCGACATTGAAAAAGAAAAGCTCAATGACTTCAACAACACAGAATACACATATGATATTCCAGAAAACACAACTCTTTACTCATTGTTTGAAAAAGCAAGTAAAGAGAATAGTGACAAAGTATGTATAATTGCAAATGACAAAGAAATATCATACAAAGATTTCAAAGAATATGTTGAAAGAATAGATAACAAGATAAGAAATATCACTAACAATTCAAAGTCTGTTATTGCAGTAATCTGTGAACGAAGCTTTGAAATGTATGGTGCTGTTTATGGTATTATCCGTGGTGGTAATGCATATTTACCTATTGACCCTAATTATCCACAAGATAGAATTGACTACATTCTTTCTAACTCTGATGCAAAAGCTGTAATTACTCAAGACAAGTTCTGTCATCTTGCTGGTAACACTCCTTGT
>JAZLBG010000133.1:0-10757 GCA_045613585.1 Candidatus Fimenecus sp.
ATTCTTTCTTTGCTTGTTATCGAAACTTCAAAATCGCTGAATTTTCTAATACAACAGGACAACTCATTAATCGTAAAATTTCTAGATTGTAATGTGTATACAATCATCTTGCACTACTGTATACAATCATACTCTTGACAAAGACGCGACCCCTACAAAATAAAACGGGCGATTCATGAATCGCCCTACATTTTACCCTTTGCATTTATATAATTTCGCCGCCACCGAGAACTGTATCACCATCAAAAATGACAAGTGACTGTCCTTTTGTGATTGCACGTTGTGGCTCATCAAATTTCACGTGTAAATTGCCCTTTTCATCCTGCCATGCTGTTGCAGGTTGCTCTTTATGTCTGTATCTTACACGAGCAAGCACACGAATCGGCTCTACAAGTGTTTTTCCGCTGATTATATTTACATTTTTTGCAACTACTGTATCTGTAAATAAATCTTCATTATCACCTAAAACAACATTATTAGTTTCAGGGTCAATATTGAGTACATAAAGTGGTGTTTTATAAGCAATTCCCAATCCTTTTCGCTGACCGATTGTATAATTCACAATCCCCTTATGTTCACCGAATGAAAAGCCCGTTTTGTGCATGAACTGACCTTTTGCATAAGTCTTATTGTTATATGATTTGATAAAACTTACATAATCACCATCAGGGACAAAGCAAATATCCTGACTATCTTTTTTTCGTGCAGTTATAAGGTCATTTTCTTCTGCGATTTCACGAATTTTAGGTTTTGTATATTCGCCCAATGGAAATTTGATGTGCTTTAATTGTTCTTGTGTGAGCATATAGAGAAAATAGCTTTGGTCTTTGCTTTCGTCAACAGCTTTTTTGAGCTTGTACTCACCGTTTTCACATACTACTCTTGCATAGTGACCTGTTATAACAAAATCGGAATCTAACTCCTGCATTTTTTCCATCATAGCACCGAATTTAAGTGTACGATTACACTCAACACAAGGGTTTGGTGTTTTACCATTCTCGTAAAACTCAATAAATTTATCAATAACAAGCCGTTTGAATTCTTCTTTAAGTGGGAAAATATAAAAAGGCATACCTAATTTGTCGGCAACCGCTTTTGCATCACTGCAATCACCTTCGATATACAGTTGCATTGTAGCACCGACACAGGTATAGCCTTCATTTTTCATAAGTAAAGCAGCGACGGAGCTGTCAACTCCGCCACTCATAGCAATAACTGCTTTTTTCATGTTTTCACCCAAGTTCAAGCATTTTATCAATGCATTTTTTGGCTTTCTTAATTGTTTCTTCGTCGAGAGTGATTTCTTCCCCACCCTTGCCAAGCATTGTGTTATAAAGGTCAACAAGAGTTGTTGCTTTCATATCAGGACAAATGAGTTTTGGTGACAATGCAAAGAAATTCTTATCTGGACATTCATACTGAAGTGATTCTGCAATACTGATTTCTGTACCGATAATGAAATTCTTATGCTCACTCTCTTTAGCGAATTTCATAATTCCTGTTGTTGAGCCAACATAATCAGCAAGTTCAACAACTTCAGGTTTACATTCAGGATGAACAAGCAAAAGTGAATCAGGATAATATTTTCTTGCCTTTTTAACATCCTCTGCAGTCATCTGACCGTGAATCGGGCAACCTCCATTTACAAACTTGAATGTCTTTTCAGGAAGCTGTTTTGCCACGAAATCACCTAAGTTACAGTCAGGGATAAAGAGAATTTTATCACTCTCAAGTTTGCTTACAACATTTACTGCTGATGCAGATGTTACACAAACATCACAAACAGTTTTAAGTGCTGCAGTTGTGTTGATATATGCCACAACAGTATAATCAGGATACTCTTTTTTGATTTCTTCAATATACTCCACACTCATCTGCTCAGCCATTGGGCAACCTGCAACAGGGCTTGTGATGTAAACTGTCTTTTCAGGTGAGAGAATTTTAACAGTTTCTGCCATAAAGCGTACGCCACACATAATAACAGTTTTGGCATCAGTTTTTTCAGCAAGTACGCTTAACTGAAAACTGTCCCCTGTAAAGTCTGCTACTTCAATAATCTCGCGAGCAACATAGCTATGAGCGAGAATACAAATATCTTTTTCTTTTTTAAGTTGCAGGATTTTTTCCTGCATTTCTTTTACTGTCATTTTAAACGCTCCTTTATTGCGTTGATAAATGATAGACGGGACGATGTGGGCATCGTCCCCTACATTAGTTGATTAATGATGGTGTTCTTCGAATTCAAATTCTTTTGGATCGTACTCGATACCATTCTTATCGTAATAATCCTTAACAGCTGCTTTGATTGCCTGTTCTGCAAGAACTGAACAGTGAATTTTTACTGCAGGAAGTCCATCAAGAGCTTCAACAACTGCCTTATTTGTAAGTTTGAGTGCTTCACTCAAAGGCTGACCCTTAATCATATCAGTTGCAATTGAACTTGTTGCAATTGCAGATGCACAACCATAAGTATTGAACTTAACATCTGAAATAATATCGTTCTCAATTTTGAGATACATTTTCATAATATCTCCACATTTTGCGTTGCCAACTTCTCCCACGCCGTCAGCGTCATCAAGTTTACCTACATTATGTGGATTTGTAAAATGTTCCATTACTTTTTCTGAATATTCCATTTTATTTACCTTCTTTCTGTATTTTCTCCCAGAGTGGTGACATATCACGAAGACTGTCAATAATTGGTGGGAGTTTTTCTAAAATATAATCCATTTCTTCAGGTGTATTATCTTCACAAAGACTTAAACGGAGTGAGCCGTGTGCAACTTCATGTGGTAACCCGATTGAAAGAAGAACATGGCTTGGGTCAAGTGAACCTGATGTACAAGCTGAACCTGATGAAGCACTGATGCCCATAATATCAAGGTAGAGAAGAAGTGACTCACCCTCAACACCTTCAAAACAAGCACTTACGTTACCTGGAAGTCTATGCTCACGGTCACCATTGATTCGGCTGCGATCAATTTTGAGAATTCCTTCAATAAGCTGTTCTCTCAAACTGATGAGTTTCTTTGTATTTTCTTCCATATGGTCACAAGCATCTTTAAGTGCTGCAGCCATACCTACAATTGCAGGAACATTTTCAGTACCCGCACGACGATTTCTTTCCTGCGCACCACCTTCAATAAGGTTTGGAAGTCTTATACCCTTTTTGCAGTAAAGACCGCCCACACCCTTTGGTCCGTGGAATTTGTGACCTGAGAAAGACATCATATCAATATTATCTGCCACAACGTCAACAGGAACGTGACCTACTGCCTGAACAGCGTCAGTGTGGAAAAGAACACCTTTTTCACGACAAACTGCACCGATTTCACGGATTGGCTGAACTGTACCGATTTCGTTATTAGCAAACATAATTGTTACAAGTGCTGTATCGTCTTTGATTGCATTTTTTACATCTTCAACCTTAACAAGACCATTTTCATAAACATCAAGCAAGGTGATTTCAAAGCCCTCTTTTTCAAGGACATTAAGTGTATGAAGCACTGCATGATGTTCAAATTTTGAACTGATAATATGCTTCTTACCTTTTTTTGCCATTAAATGCGCCGCACCTTTAATTGCCCAGTTGTCGCTTTCGCTACCGCCTGATGAAAAATAAACATCATTAGGGTTAGCATTTATACACTCTGCAATAGTGTTACGAGCATCTCTTACTGCGTGAAAAGCATCCTGCCCTACTGAATGTAAGCTTGATGGATTTCCGTATGTTTCAAGGAAGCAAGGCATCATAGCATCAAGTGCTTTTTTTGATATTTTTGTTGTTGCAGCGTTATCTGCATAAACTTTCATAAATACATCTCATTTCTATTTCATAGTAAATTACTGTGAATTCGTATATATCATACTACTACAGTATGAATTTGTCAATTATATACAGGTAAAAATTACCTTATTTCTGAAAGAATTTTTCAGCAATTCGCACAGATGCCATAGCATCTTTGCCATAAAAGTCTGCACCAATGGTTTTAGCGTAATCTTCTGTAAGCACTGCACCGCCAACCATTACTGCAATTTGTGGATTTTTTGCTTTAAGAAGAGTAATCGTTTTCTCCATAGATGGTACTGTTGTTGTCATAAGTGCAGAAAGCCCGACAAGCTTTATTTGTTCTTTTTCTGCTTTTTCTGCGATTGCTTCAGGGGTAATATCTTTACCCATATCAATTACTGAAAACCCGTAATTCTGGAGCAATACTTTCACAATATTTTTGCCTATATCGTGAATATCACCTTCAACAGTTGCTATAAGTATTTTACCCTTTTCTTCTGTTTTTGCACCACTATCAGTAATATATTCTTTTATTATTTCAAAACTTGCACCTGCAGTTTCAGCACTCATTAAAAGACCTGGCAAGAATATTGTGTTTTCTTCAAAACCTTTGCCAACTTCATTTAATGCAGGCACCAAAATACTATCAATTATTTCGATTGGTGTTTTAGTTTGAAGTTCAAATTTTGTTTGCTCACGAGCTTGAGATTTAAGCCCTTTTATTACTGCAGTTTTAAGGTCAACATCAGTTGTTTTGACTTCTGCTTTTGTGTCAGTAACATTAGCAATATACTGTTCAAAATTATGGTCTAATCCAGAGAGTGCGCAATATGAATAGTAAGCATTCATCATAGCATCACTTTTTGGATTTATAATTCCTGCACTTAATCCTTTTTGCATTGCAAGATTGAAAAATGCAGAGTTGAGAAGTTCACGATTAGGAAGTCCAAAAGATACATTTGAAACGCCAAGAACAGTTTTAACACCTAAATCATTTGTCAGTTTTTCAATACACTCCAAAGTGATTTTTGCATTATCTTTATTTGTGCTGACAGTCATACAAAGTGGGTCAAACACGAGATTTTCTTTGGTTATTCCGTATTCTTCTGCTTTTTTAATTATGCGTTTTGCAATATCTATTCTGCCCTCAACCGTTTCAGGAATTCCGTTTTCGTCAAGAGTTAAGCAAACAAGCACACCACCATATTTTTTAACAAGTGGGAATACTTCTTCCATTACTTTTTCTTTACCATTTACGGAATTTACCATTGGTTTACCGTTATATATGCGAAGTGCTTTTTCCATAGCAACCGCATCAGACGTATCAATCTGCAAAGGTGTATTGAGAATGCTTTGAAGCCCTATAACTGCATTTTGCATCATTTGTGGCTCATCAATTTCTGGGAGTCCTACATTTACATCAAGCACATCTGCACCCGCATCTGACTGAGTCACGCCCTCACGATAGATATAATCCATATCATTATTGCGAAGTGCCTCTTTAAGAAGTTTTTTGCCAGTTGGATTAATTCTTTCACCAATAATAATTGGTTTATCATTAAAGATTACTGTTTTAGAATATGATGTAACTGCAGTAATCTGTTTTTTGCTGATTTTTGTGATTTTCTCATTTTTGCACAAATCAATCATTGCTTTGATATGCTCAGGAGTTGTGCCACAACATCCACCCAAAGCACAAGCACCGCTTTTAAGAATTTGGAGTTGTTTTTGGGCAAATTCTTCTGGAGTTACATTGTAAGTTGTAACACCATTGATGCTTACAGGAAGTCCCGCATTTGGTTGAACGAAAAGCGGTGTGCTTGAATACTTTGTCATTTCTTTGAGTAGTGTGAGCATCTGGTCAGGGCCGAGCCCACAATTCATGCCGATACCGTCAACGCCTAAGCCCTCAAGAGTGATTATTGCAGTTTTAATATCTGCGCCTGTTAAAAGTATGCCCTTTTCATCAAAAATCATTGATACAAGTACAGGCAAATCGGTATTTTCTTTTGCAGCTAATACTGCTGCTTTGATTTCATACAAATCACCCATTGTTTCAATAAAAATGAAATCGGCACCTGCATTTTTACCTGCGATTACTTGTTCTTTATAAAGGTCGTAGGCAGTTTCGAACTCTAAATCACCATAAGGTTTTAATAGTTTGCCTAAAGGACCTAAATCTTGAGCAACAAAAGCCTCTTTACCGCTTTCTTTGATTGCGTTTTTTGCAATTTCAATAGCTTTTGTGATAATCTCAGTTACATTATCGAATTTAAGTGAGTTTGCACCGAATGTATTTGCAGAAACAACATTACAACCTGCATCCAAATATGACTTATGCACTCTTGCCACGATTTCAGGAGAGTGAATATTTAAGTTTTCAGGCAACTCACCTTTTTTGAGTCCGTTTTTTTGTAATTCAGTGCCCATAGCACCATCAAAAAACAATATTGAATTGTTGAAATGTTCAATAAATTTCATATTTTTCATTACTTTGTTACTCCTATAAAAGCTGTAACTGTTTTTGTGGGAGTCATTAAGAAACTTTCTGAAAGTGTTACTCCCATTTGTTTTGTCATTGGTAAAAGTTTGAAAAAATCTGCTTGTGATGAAATATCAAGTCCGCCATAACCTGGGCTAAAACGATATTTGTGCTCCCCTTTTATTATATTTTTTAATTCTTCACAAGCTTGGTCGCAGAGATTTTCAACCATTGATGCACCTACTGAATGAACAATACTTGTCATTGCAGCGTCTGTTACAGAATATTTGCGAACAAGAGTATCTGCACCAACGCCAAGGGTTGCACCAAAAAGAATAATATTTGTTGAGTCTTTTAAGTGGTTTAAGAGTTTTGCACTCTTAAATTCAATGCCATCAATGATTGTTCCGTCATTTGTTCTTGTAAATTCGTATTCTTTGTAAATATATTTGGGTGTAATCACCTTACAAAGTTCACAGTATGCTTCTTCACAAAGCTCACATATTGCTTCGCTTGGACTTGCACCGTGCTTGTAGCCCATATAACGAGCTGCTTCGTGTAAATCGTATTTTAACAACATCCGCAGTTACCTTTTTCTTTCTGTTTGTCGACAAGATACTGTAAAGTGATAGAGTCAACAACTTTATTAACTGCATCAAGTACACATTGCCAGATTTCAAGTGTTACACAGTCCATACAATTTTCGCAAGTATTCTCATCAGTTTCAAGACAAGCAACAGGAGCAAGACTACCTTCAGTTACTCTTAAAATCTCGCCTACTGTGTATTCGATTGGCTCACGGGTAAGTTTATAACCACCTTGAGCACCACGAGTGCTTTCAACAAGATTTTCTTTAGCTAAAAGCTTGATAATCTGTTCAAGATATTTTTCACTTATATTCTGTCTTGTTGCAACAGATTTTATTGAGATATAGCCGTCTTCCTTATTAATTGCAAGGTCTGTCATAAGACGAAGTGCATATCTGCCTTTTGTTGAGATTTTCATAATATCTACACCCTTTTAGAGTAGTTTTTATTGTTATGGAAATAATATACTACAAAATTACTAGGAATTCAAGAGTAATAAAATGAATTCGCAAGAATTCAATTCATGGAGCATAGCGAGAAATCATGGCGTAAGCCAATTCATGCGTAGCAAATCATAATAAAATGAATTGCAACTTCGTTGCATGAATTGATTTCATCATGAATTGTGATAAATCACATGATTTGCACCTACAGTGCATTAAGGGTCTGCGACGCAGATTATAGAAATTTCACAAAGAAAAGGACTCTTGTAGGGGCAGGTCTCCGTGCCTGCCTGTAGATTATTAAAGTTTTGCGGTCGGGCACAGAGTCCCGACCCTACAAAGTGTGTTTGTTAAAATAAAGCAATTAAAGAGCCCGATAAACTCAAATTTACATAATCATTCAAGCAAAGAAAAAGCGTGGTCAAAGACCACGCTTGGTTACCAATCAACATCCGTGAAATATGGTGTAGATGTATAATCTTCTTCACCAGTAGCAAAAATGTATCTAACTGTGTTAGTTTTATCGTTATAAGCAAAGAATAGGAATTCATAACTATTGCAAAAATCATCACTCTGTTCTTTATCAATTTCATTGCACAAATAGATTCGTGACCAATCCCCGGTAGTTTCCTCACGAACTATGCCATCAATACTTAAAACTCTTTCTTTTTCTGCTTGGAATTCTTCCTCACTCAAAATCCATTCAGCAAAAACGTCTTCAGTATCTCCAAAAAAGTCACTATAATACCTATAATAATATTTTGTAGTGTCGTGGTATTTATCCCCTAAAAATGTTTCTTCCCAATTTTCTATTGTAGGAATTGTATCAGGAAAAAGAATTTCAAATCTTTCATCTTTTTCAAAGTATGACCATTCCGTTTTCAAATAATCATCCAAATTTTCAGTTCGTGACTCAATAGCTATCACATTAAATCCAAAAACAAATGGTGTAGCTATTAACGAAAGAATCCAAAATACCACAAGAATTATTGCAACGACTTTTTTTCTGTCTTTCTTTTTGTCTATTCTTCTCTTAATTTTATAGATAATAAAAATTGCAAGACATAATATAAACTGAATAATGAAAAAGTATTTAATAACAAATACTAATATCAAAGAAATAATATCACCATTCGGCATTTTGGGATATTTAGGGTAAATATAACCAAGTGATGAAATCACAATTTGAAGAAGTAATATCGCAAATCCTGCCAACACCATACCAATTACAGAAATCACAGTAAATCTTGTTTTTTCTTTCTGTTCTTTTGGTGAGAGTTCCATATCTTCAGCTGGGACTTGTTCGTTTTCTAAATTACTTGAAAGTTTTTCGCAGATTATTTCGATTGTAATGTTTTTTTCGTTTGCTAAAGTGCCGATTTTCTCGATTATTTCACTACTAAACTGTATTTTTTCATTTGTTCTGTTTATATATTCTTTTATTGTATTTTGAGCAGTTTCGCCACCTATTTGCAAATTTTTAATTTCTTGAATTGAGAAATCAGCTTTGCGAAGTAATGCAATATTTTTAAGATTTTCAATATCAGTTTTAGAAAACTCTATACTTTTTCTACCATTATAATTTTCGTCACATTCAGGTTTAACAAGGTCATTTTCAATATAAAGGCGTATTGCTCTATCAGTAAGACCTGTTTCAGTTATTACTTGCTTGATTTTCACAGTAAATCCCCCTTTGTATGACGATTTTACATTTTTACCTTAGGTAAAAGTCAAGAGTTTTTTGAAAAAAGTTGAAAAATTATAACTCCCTCAGTCAACTTCGTTGACAGCTCCCTTAAAGAGGGAGCAAAACGGCGGGAGCAAGCCACCGCCATACAATTATTCTGATTTTGCTTTGTCTTTTTCTGCAAGGTTATTTGTATTCATTGAGTTACGGTAAACTACAAATCGACAGAAAAGATATTCTGTAACAAGGTTACAAGACATTGTTACAACTTCAACTATGTAGTTATTAACGCCTGCATTTTCGGCTAACTGACCAAGATAAAGAGATACAGGAGTGAATACACAATAGAAAAGTGCAACTTTAAGCATTGCAACGGGTACATTTGTTGCAGATTTGAATGTGAATTTACGATTTACTGTAAAGTTATAAAGAACTGACAGAGTGAGTGATGGAAGGTATGCCCAAATATGTGCACAATCTGTAAGCTCGTGAATGATTGTATATGAAACAATTTGAATGATGCCTGCACCCATAGAAAATGCGACAAATTTTGCAATTTGGATTAATGTTTCTTTAGTTGAAAGTTTTTGGTTGTTGTTTGGCATAGTATTTTCGCTCCTATTTTTGCGGGTCGTCGGGGACGCCGACCCCTACAAAATTTTATATTTCAGGTTTGAATGATGGCATAAGTTCGAGCTTAAACAAGTTCATTTTATGCTTTCTGTCGATGAGTGCTTGTTTCTCTTTATCTTCGATTTCGCCTGTTCTGATATATTTATCAAGTTCGGCATAGGTAAAGCCAAGATTATCTTCATCAGTTTTGCCACAGAGTCCGTCAATTGGTGTTTTTTCAACGAGATTCTCGGGTAATCCCAAAAGATGACCGATTTGTTTCATTTCTGCTACTGTAAGGAATGAGCAAGGGCTGAAATCCCCTACTGAATCACCATAACGAGTTGAATAACCTACCCAGTCTTCTGACAAATTACAAGTATTTGCAACTCGACCATTAACAGATTGACTAACAGCATAAAGAGTTGTCATTCTCACTCTTGGCGGAATATTCTGCACAGTTTGTGGTGTGATTTCTAAGTCTTTGGGAAGATTATTCATAAGTCCGTCAACTGTATCTTTAATATTTACTGTATAATTTTTAATTCCAAGATGGTCAACAAGTTGTTTTGCACAATCAATATCGTGTTGCTCGCCACAAGGCATAAGCACACCAATTACACGGTCCTTGCCCAATGCTTCAACGCAAAGTGCTGCAACGATTGATGAATCTTTGCCACCTGAAATGCCAACAACTGCGTTGCAATCTTTTCCGTTTTGCTCGAAAAAGTCTTTAATCCACGCTACACATTCGTTTTTAACTTTAAGTGCATCAAACTGATACATACATATCACACTCCAATATGATTATTGTACCACTATTTTGATAAAGTTTCAATATAAAATAACACCCCTGCATAAGCAAGGGTGTTGATATGTTTTTAGTTGCCACCAAGGTTGATTGAAAATCCACCACTATCACTTGAAGTGCTTGGAGTTGGCATATATGGAATGAGTTCTTGTGCGATTTGCCAAATTGGCATTGACTGAATATAAACTTTGCCGGGACCCGTAACTTTTGTATGGAACAAGCCTTCGCCACCAAAGAAAATGTTTTTTGTTCCTTTTATTTGCTGAATATCCATTGTGCAAGTTTCACTCATAGCTGCAAGGTAGCCTGTATCAATGATAATACTTTCACCCACACTCAATGTAT
>JAZLBG010000134.1:0-16987 GCA_045613585.1 Candidatus Fimenecus sp.
TATCTCTCCCTCCGTCAACGCTAACGCGTTGCCACCTAATTCTCACCTGCCGGTTCGGTCGGTGCTTCTGCTTTGCAGAGGTGTCCACCGGACACCCGCACCTCGTCAGAGGGAGGCAAAATAACACCATTCAATTAGCCCGACAAACTCAAATTAATTTGCTTACAAATTGACATGCATATTTCAAATTGATATAATATTTCAAAAGTAGGTGAAATTATGATTATTAAAAAGCAAAACTATATTCTTGATATTGATTTAGATGCAACTAAAGAGTATTCATCAACACATTCATTGTGTCAATGTGCCGATGACCGTAATTTTTATGTTCAATCAAGAGAAAAATTTCCAAAACTCACCGAATTTCTTGAAGAATTAGGTTTGCTTATAGACCGACCTGATGAAATAGGTTCAGTTACTATTGAAAATGAGATTGATTATCTTTTTATATCATATACAGTTGTAGGTAAAATTTTAGAAGCCGATAAATATGAAATCGATATGTTTGATGGTGACCTTTTTCTTAATGTTGTAATTGATAATTGGTATGTACCAAACGAACAAAAAACGGATGATTATTTTACACTTACAGTTTATAATGTAAAACTTCCTTGGGTTCTCGATGAGCCTTTTCCTGATGATGGAATTCCTGTAAAATCCTTTTTTCAAAAGGTTAAAGACTTCTTTAAGAAAAAGTAGGTGAGTATATGACCAACAGACAAATAATGTTAAATGTTTTGAATAAAAAAGTAATTCCATTTTTAATTGAACAAGGTTTTACAGGGAAATATCCAAATTTTAGACGTGAAAAAGAGAATTGCATTGAATTTATAGGCTTTCAAGCAAATAAATGGGGTGGCTCTTTTACTGTTGAAGTATCCGCAATTTTTCTAAACTCAAAGCATAATAATTGTCTTGGTGACCTCATAACTGAAGATGTTACAGGAACAGAAGAACGTTATAGATTAGATGGTATGTTTGACGGTTGGTTTTATTATAGTGATGTTTATTTAGTGAATAAAAACTACTATGAAAATATAAATGAAAAACAAGCGGAAGCATTTATTCCACCTGAGAATTATGAATTAGTACAAAAATTCACTTCCGAAGTTGCAGAATCAATCTGTGATGAAGTAAATAACCAATTTGTAAAAGCATTCAAACGGCTTGATAAATTTGAAAAGAATAACAGTAAGAATTTATATCATTTAATGCGACACATAAAACTCGAACTGCAATCAGTAATTTATAAAATCAAATGGGCATTAAAAATAAACTAATACATTATACGTAGGTGATTATATGTCAAAACGCAAGAAAAAGAAACAAAGAGAATACTCTCCACCACCGCTTTCAAAACTTGATATATTTGTTTACAATATAATAATTATTGCTAGTGCACTTCTTACATTAGCGGCATTATTTGGCACATTTTATGTTATAGAAGTTATAGGCTATGCAGATGAAGATATAATGCTTTCTTGTAGTAGATGGACAGTACTATTACTTGCTCCTGCATTGTCGATTGCATTTCTTCCGTTGTTAAATTTCTTTGCAACGGGATTCAATGAAAAAAAGCCTATTTTTGGTAATAATAAAGTTAATTATTTTTCGACAACAAGATATGCCAAGGCTGAATTTTTATTCAAAAAGAAAAGTAGTGTTGAAGAAAAGAAGAATAAAATTATATTAGCAAGTGTACTTGCAGTAATTGTAGTAATATGTATGGTGTTTGGTTTGCTTGGCAGAAACTCTATTGACAATAATGGCGAAATAAAAGTTTATTCCGTTATAAATACAGTAAAAAAAGAATATTCAATTGACGATATTTCAAAAGTAACAATTGAAATTGGCGAAGAATACTCAAGATATGGTGGATATATAGCTAATTGTTTTGTTGATGTAGAAACTGTAAATGGAAAGAATTTCGATTTTGTTACAATTGAAGCAAACTGGAATGACTATAAAATTTCAGAAAAAATTGCCAATATTTCAACACTTAAAACAGTTTTTGACAATAATAATATTCCTGTAACCGTTGTTGGTAAAGAATATATAGATAAATTTGTAGAATATTATGAACTGTCAGAACAAGAAAGAACACTTCTTACTGAATTGTTTGAATAATATTGCTTAAAAGCTCTGCATTTAGTAGAGTTTTTATTGCATTTTGCAGTTTAATATGTTAAAATTTTATTCATAATAATGAAAAGGGGAATCTTTTATGGATTTAAGAAAGATTATTGACAAAAAGAACGATGCTGCCCAGTTTATGGTTGATGAAATCACTCATATCTGCACAAAGTTCGAAAAAAGAGCACCTGGCTCAAAAGGTGAACAACAGGCTTGCGAGTATATGGCAGACCAGTTGAAAGAATTAGGTTGTGATACAACTTATGTTGACGAGTTTAAAGAAAATCCTGACTCATTCTATGGTTGGATTTACTTTACAATTACTTGTTGCTTCTTAGCGCTTGCATCATATTTCTTTATGCCTGCACTCTCTATTGTATTTATTGCACTTGGTCTTCTCCTTTGCGTATTACAGTTTGGTCTTTATAAAAAGACAGTTGATAAGGTTTTCAAAGAAGAAATCGGCCACAATGCAGCAGGTTTCAAAAAGCCAACAGGTGAAGTAAAACGTAGAATTATCTTTAATGGACACCCTGACGCTACTTGGGAATGGCCTTTCAAATACAAGTTTACATATCTTGGATTTGATATTCATATGTTTGTTTGCTTCATTGGTGCTTTCTATATGGTAGGTATTGCAATTGCAAAACTTGTGGGAGTTGACCCTGCACTTGCAACAAGACTTGGTCTTGGCGCACTTGCTTTTGTTCCATTCTGGTTTGGTCTTTACTTTATGTGGAATAAAAAGAGAGTTGTTGACGGTGCTAACGATAACCTTTCAGGTTGCTATATCGGTATTGCAATTCTCAAAGCGCTTAAAGAAGAAGGCATTGAATTTGAAAATACTGAAATCGGCGTCGTTCTTACAGGTTCAGAAGAATCAGGTCTTCGCGGTGCTAAGGCATGGTGTGAAGCTCATGCGCACGAATTTAATGATGTTCCTACATTTGTTTATTCTTATGACACAATTACACAGCCTGAATATATGCAGGTTAATTACCGTGACCTTAACTCAACAGTTAAAGTTGATAAAGATGTTTCAGACCTTTATTATGAAGCATGTCAGGAACTTGGCATTCATTGTGGTAAGGGTGTAGTTCCACCACTTGGCGGTGCTACTGACTCAGCAGCATTCGCACAGGCTGGTATGCGTTCAACAGGTGTTACAGCACTTAACCATGCGCTTCCTGATTTCTATCACACAAGACTTGATACACCTGAAAAACTTAACAAAGATTGTCTTGCAGATTGCTTTGCAGCAAGTGTTAAGGTTCTTGAAATGTTTGATAACGGTGCTAAACAGTAATTTTATAACAATAAGACTCTCCTATGAAAATAGGGGAGTTTTTTATTTGATTTTGTTCATTTTTTATTAAAATATCATTGAAATAAACATTGTGTTGTGTTATAATTAGTTGAATAATTTATGAAAGAGGGATTTTATGAAAATCAATGACCTTTTGCATAAAGTTTATGGCACAAATCCTGAGGATAAATCAAGTCTTCAACCTAAAGAAGCACTTGCTTATGGTGTAGCGGGTTTTGGTCAGAACTTTATCTGTACAATCATCGGTTCATACATTACAATATTTATGACTGATGCTCTTCTTTTTGGTAGTATTCAAGAAGGCGGAATCTTTGGTGCAATTAATGGTGCGACAGCAGTTGCTTTCTTAATGCTCGGTGTTCGTGTTTTTGACGCACTTAATGACCCTATTATGGGCTCAATTGTTGACAGAACAAGAACAAAGTGGGGTAAATGTCGTCCTTACCTTAAATGGATGGCTATTCCAATTGCAGTAATGACAATTGCATGCTTTATTCCAATGCCTGCAAAAACACTTTCAACTTTCATTATTATCGCAATTATTTACACATTGTGGTCTGTTGCATATACAATTGCTGACGTTCCTTATTGGGGACTTTCAACTTGTATGTCAAATGATACTGTTGTTCGTGGTAATCTTCTTACAATAACTCGTCTTCTTTGCACATTGGGTGCAGGTCTTGTTACAGTTGGTGTTCCAATTATTACTGGAGCAGTTACTGCAAAATTCAAATATACTGAAAACGATATTGATAAGATTGTAATTGACCTTGGTGTAACAGCTGAACAAGCAAAAACATATATAGGAACAGTTATGCCAGAATTTATTCAGGCAAATGCAGATACACTTAAATATACATACTTTATTTGCGCTCTTGTATTCACTCTTACAGCAATTCCAATGTTCTTCTATGGCTTTAAGCATACAAGAGAACGCTTTACAACTACAGACGCTCCACCAAGCTTTGGCCACAACTTGAAACTCCTTTTCAAGAACAAAGAACTCCTTCTTATCGTTATTTCAGGTGTTCTTGGCGGTGCAAGAATGGTTTATACATATACAGGCGGTCTTTACTTTGCAAAGTATGTTCTTAAAGACGAAGGATTGTATGGTCTTATTACACTTATGGTTGTTCCAGGCGGTCTTGTAGCTTCAATTCTTGTTCCTTGGATGAGTAAGAAGTTTACAAAGAAATGGGCATATATCGGCGTTCACGTACTTGGTGCAGTAGTAATGTTTGCTATGTACTTTATTGGCTACGACGCTCCATGGAAACTTGTTGTATGTGCTATCGGTCTTGTTCTTCTTGGTATTCCACAGGGTGTTAACAACATTATCACTTATGCTATGATTGGTGACACAGTTGACTATCTTGAATGGAAAACAGGTGAGCGTGGTGAAGGTATCTGCTTCGCTATGCAGACTCTTATCAACAAAGTTGGTATGGCTGTTGGTGCTTTCGTTGGTGTTATGGCGTTCAGTTGGGCAAAGATTAACCCAGAAGCAACTCCTGCAATTACACCTGAAGGTGAGCAGACACTTTGGAATGTTCTTATTCTTGCTGGTGCTCTTAGTATGGTTGGTACAATCATTCCTATGCTCTTCTACACAATTACAGAAAAGAAGCAGGCACAAATGGTTGCAGAAATCGAAGCAAGAAAAGCAAATAAATAATCAATTAATAAAATATCGGACGGTGGTAGGTGACTATCACCGTCTTTTTTTAATGTGTTATTAGATATAGTAATATTTATAAAGGAAAATTTATTGAACGACCAAATCGCTTTATAGCAATTTGTGAAATTGATGGTAAAGAAGAAATTTGTCATGTTAAAAATACTGGTAGATGTCGTGAATTACTCCAAAAAGGCGTAACTGTTTATCTTGAGAAAAGTTCTAATCCAAATAGGAAAACGCAATATGACCTTGTTTCTGTTGAAAAGAATGGTAAGTTAATAAATATGGATAGTCAGATACCTAATTATGTTGTAACGGAGTCCTTAAATAAGATTTATGATGATATAAAGTTAGTTAAGCAAGAATATAAATATGGTAATTCAAGATTTGATATTTATGTTGAAACAAAAACTGATAAAATTTTTGTTGAAGTTAAAGGCGCAACACTAGAAAATGATGAAATAGTGCGATTTCCTGATGCACCAACTGAAAGGGGAGTTAAACACCTTAAAGAACTTCAAAAAGCCATTAATGACGGTTATAGGGCTTGTGTGGTGTTCCTTGTGCAGATGGCAAATGTGAAGCATTTTGAGCCCAATGTTGAAACTCATCCTGAATTTGCAAATGAACTTAAAAGAGCACATGAAAATGGTGTTGAGATATTTGTATATGACAGTATAGTAACGCCTGAAGAAATAACAATGAACAATAGAGTAAAATTAAAAATGCCGTAGTCATATTGACTACGGCATTTAATATATGTGTTTGTGTTTGGTTTAAGCACCAAATTTTGAAAGTAAGAATCCTGCTGCAACTGCTGAACCAATAACACCTGCAACGTTAGGACCCATAGCGTGCATTAAAAGGAAGTTTGAAGGATTATATTTTCTGCCTTCTGTCTGTGATACGCGAGCAGCCATAGGAACGGCAGAAACACCTGCTGAACCGATAAGTGGATTAACCTTACCTTTAGTTGCAATGTTCATAAGTTTTGCAAAAATCACGCCACCTGCAGTTGAGAATGCGAATGCAAGTAAGCCAATTGCAATAACAAGAAGAGTTTTCTTATTAAGGAATGCAGAGCCTTCTGCAGTTGCACCAACTGTTGTTCCAAGCAAGATTGTTACAATGTTGCAAAGTGCATTTTGAGATGTGTCTGAAAGTCTGTCAGTAAGTCCACTTTCTTTGAAAAGGTTACCAAGCATAAGGAAACCAAGAAGGGGAGCAACTGATGGAAGAATAAGAACACAGATTACAGTAACAACAATAGGGAAGATAATTTTTTCAGCTTTGCTAACTGTACGAAGCTGATTCATTTTAATTGTGCGTTCTTTTTTAGTTGTAAGCAATTTCATAATAGGTGGCTGAATAAGTGGAATCAAAGCCATATATGAATATGCAGCAACTGCGATTGAACCTAACATATGTGGTGCAAGTTTACCTGTAAGGAAAATAGCTGTAGGACCATCTGCACCGCCAATAATAGCAATTGAAGCTGCTTCTTGTGGTGTAAATTCACCAGAAAGCATAGCAACAATAAATGCAACATAAATACCTAACTGTGCTGCTGCACCAAGTAAAAGGCTGGATGGGTTAGCAAGAAGTGGACCAAAGTCAGTCATTGCACCAACACCCATAAAGATAAGACAAGGGAAAATACTTGATTTAACACCAGCATAGATAAGTCTTAAAACCCCTGTATCATACCAATGAGCATTAGGGTCATAAAATGGATTGTTATCACCAATAAATGACATGTTTGTAGGGTCTGCCATTATCTCAGGATATATGTTAACAAGAAGCATACCAAAAGCAATTGGAATTAAAAGTAATGGCTCAAACTTTTTAACTATCGCAAGATAGAGAAAGAAGAATGAAAAACCAATCATAACCCAGTTTTGCCATGGTAAGTTAACAAAGTTTGATTGATTAAAAAGCTCTATAAGAGCATTAACTATCTGCATATCTGCACCTCAATTAGCCGAGAACTGCAAGAACTTCGTCAGTAGCAACTGATGCACCTTTAGTAGCTATAACTTGTTTAACAGTACCTGCGCAAGGAGCAACGATTTCGTTTTCCATTTTCATAGCTTCGAGAATGAAAAGAACGTCACCTTCATTTACTGACTGACCTACAGATGCGTTAATTGAAAGAATTGTACCAGGCATTGGAGCAGTAACTTTTGTGCCGTCGCCAACTGCTACAGGTGCAGGTGCTGCTGCAGGAGCTGGTGCAGCTTCAACGGGAGCCGCTACAGGAGCAGGAGCTGCTACAGGTGCAGCAACAGGCGCTACAGGAGCTGCAACTACAACTGGAGCTGCTGATGGAACTACAGCAGTAACAACTGCTTCGTTAAGCTCGTTTACTTCAACTTCGTAATCATTTCCGTTTAATGTAACAACATATTTCATTTTAATAATCTCCTTTATTTCTCAATAAGTTTAATTGATTTGAAAACTAATCTGTCAAGTGGAATTCCTGATTCTTTGCTTGTTATTGCCATAACTTTAACTGCTGTTTCTTCGTCAGTCTTATAAAGTTCAGGTGTATCACAAAGTTTGATTGACTTAAATACGAGTCTTTCAAGAGGAATTTCTGTTTGGTGGCTAATAATAGCCATAATTGATGCTGCTGTTTTATAGTCAGTTTTATAAAGTTCAAGAGAGTCATCAAGTTTAATTGAACTAAATGAAAGTCTTTCAAGTGGAATGCCACTTTCGTGACTGACAATAGCCATAATTGATGCTGCAGTCTTGTAATCTGTCTTATAAAGAGTAACACCGCTTGAATATTGAACTGGTGCAGGTGTAGGAGCTAAAACTGGAGCAGGGGAAGCGTCTGTTATAACAGGAACATCTGCTTTTATATCTTCAGTTTTAACTGATTTTTTTGCACCGCCTTCAACTGCACGGATTACCTTTGAAAGCATAACAATAATTACTGCAAGAAGAATAAGAACAATTAAAACGACAACAAAACCAGTAACAGAAACGCTTAAAATTTCTGATAATGTCATTTTATGTCCTCCTTAGTCAACTCTTTTGATTGAATATTTGAATGTGTTCTTTTCCTTTTCTGCTCTTGCATCAAAGAATTTTTCAGCTTGCTGAGGGAATGCAATATATGAAAGAACATCTTCGTCGCATTTAGCTACATCACCAAGTTCAGCCTTTGTTTGCTCAAACATTGGTTCAAGAGTATCTGCAAAACGACAAGTAACAGGCTCATCTTCACCAAGAACTTTTTTCTGAAGGTCAGCGTCAATAGGACCTGGTGCTTTACCATATTCACCCTTGATATATGCCTTAATTTCTTTTGAAATGTTCTTATATCTTTCACCAACAAGCACATTTGTAACTGCTTGGTTACCAACCATCTGGCTAAGAGGAGTAACAAGTGGAGGATAACCCATATCTTTACGAACCTGAGGAATTTCAAGAAGAGCTTCTTCCATTCTGTCAAGAGCGTTCATATCTTCAAGGTTTGCCATCATATTTGAAAGCATACCGCCAGGAACTTTATAAGTTAATGCATCTGTATCAGTAACAAGTGCCTTCGCCTTTAAAAGACCTGAAGAAAGATATTGGTCACGAAGTGGTTTGAAGTGGTCATTTACTTCTTTTAATACATCTCTATTAAGGCCTGTTTCATAACCAAGACCTGTAAGAGCGTCGTGAATAGTTTCTGTTGCAGGCTGTGAAGTACCACCTGAGAAGCAAGATGTTGCTGTGTCAATAATATCGCAACCAGCTTCAATTGCTTTAAGGATTGTCATATAAGCCATACCTGTAGTGCTGTGAGTATGAAGAATAACCGGCATTTCAGGCATTGCATCCTTAATTGCACCAACGAGGTCTTTTGCCTCAACAGGAGTCATAACACCAGCCATGTCCTTAATACAAATAGTTGAGCAACCCATTGATTTCATTTCTTTACAAAGAGCCACGTAATTTTCAAGAGTATGAACAGGACTTGTTGTGTAAGAAATAGCACCTGATGCAATTGCACCATTTTTGATTGTTTCATCAACTGCTACTTGAATATTACGAACGTCATTAAGTGCGTCGAAAATTCTGATAACATCAATACCGTTTTCAATGCTCTTTTTAATGAACATTCTAACAACATCATCTGGATAGTGCTTGTAACCTAAAAGGTTTTGACCACGAAGAAGCATCTGAAGTTTAGTGTCAGCACACTTTGCTTTGATATTTCTGAGTCTTACCCATGGGTCTTCATTAAGGTAGCGAAGACATGAGTCAAATGTAGCACCGCCCCAGCATTCAAGAGAATAGTAACCTGCCTCATTAAGCTTTTCAAGAATTGGTTCAAAGTCCGCAAAGGGCATTCTTGTAGCAATAAGTGACTGGTTGGCATCTCTTAATACGGTTTCAGTAAACTGTACTTTCATAGTTTTTTGCCTCCAAACACAAATTTAAATACATAAAATACAAAATTTCCCAATTTAATGTATTGTCATAATTATACCTTATATTTTTAGTATTATCAATAGTATTCAAATAATAAAAAATATTTTTGTCGTAATAACAAAAAAAGACACTGTTAAAGTGCCTTTTTTGTAGTAATTTTTAGAATTAATTTACATAAATGCTACCAATGTTAGGAGCATAGGTAACATTGTTGTTAAAACTATATGAGCCATCATTTGAAAGCTTAATTTCATTGTCGCCCTCGTTAAGATAAAGTGTAACAGTTTTTGTCTTATATGTTTCCCAACTGTATGTGCTACGGAAGAAATAATTACCACGATTTTCACCATTTACAGTAAATGTAATATAACGTTCAACAAGGTCAACGTTGTAGTCGTGATATCCGCCTTCTTCATTGTTACTGTATTCAATAGTAAAGTTGTAATAACCAGCCTTTTGAGCATTTACATTGAATATAGCATAACTACCTTTATCAGAAGAAATCCAACCAATTCTTTTACCGCTTGCTGTGTTTTCGTCATCTTCAATGGTTGCACCATTTGAAATAGAAACATTATCAGGATTTATTATTGCTAAAGGTTTTGTTTCATATACTTCAGTTTTCGCTAAACTTAAATTGTTATCAATCGTAATTTTATTATATCCGCGATGAAGATATTTCACTTCTTCCTTGTATGTGACGCTGTTTACTGCATCAGGCAATCTATTATCAGTATATGATAATTTATAATATCCATCATTTTCAACAATTATAGAATACGAATTTTCGTGTTTATTAACATTTCGAGATTGAAGTTTTGAAATATAAATATCTTTATTATTTTTTATAGTAACATCAATAAAATCAAGTGTTAATACAGTATCATTAAGAACATTTAAATAAATTGTGTTTTTACCTTTTTTAAGTTCAGCTGTAATTGAAACACATTCCATATATTCATCTTTAATTGTCGATGGAAAATTCACATTTTGTTCACTACCATTTATTGATATTTGTGTATCCGCAGTAATTCGTCCCGCCTCGACCGCGCCATTTGCATAAACAACATCAAGGTTATATGTTCCTGCTTTTGGGGCATCAATAGTGAATTTAATTGTGCTTTCTTTATCAAGACCTTTAACTACTAAGCCTTTTGAGCTTGCATAAGAAATCCATTCAGGCACAAAAGAGTTACCATCAAATTTTGCATTTTCAGCCTCGTAACGAACAGTCCTATTTTCGTTTTCGCTATCATCTTCATTATTGTATGGTGTAATCTCAATAAAATATGACTGACTTTCACGCTCACAAGGAAGAGTAAATTTAATAGCGTTACCTGATACCTTTACAACCTCTGTTATACACTCTTCAGGGGAGTAAACTGCACCGCCAAGACCTTTGAAATCAACATAAGTAACTTTAACTGTTACCTTGTCACCATTCTTGAAATACTTTTCATCAATATTTTCAATTTTAATCTTACTGTTTTCTGCACTGCCACCAGCCATTACATAAAATTTATTTTCGGTTTCGTCAAATGACGCCATACCGATAAAACCTTTGTTGAAAAGTGGGTATTTACCCTTGAGCCAGTTGCCGATATTACTATGGAATAAATCCCATTCATTAACCTCAAGTTCTTTGCCTTTCATATCAGCATAGAACTTGTAAACCCAATAGTTTGAGTTAGGTGTAACATCATCTGCAACAACTTCTGCAAGATTATTCGCAAGTCGCCAGTATGCAACACAACCATAAATATCATTTGCCTCAAGTCGTGAAATCCATTTTACAGATTCACCAGGAATACCATTAGTTTGCATAAGTCCATATTCTGAAATGCAAATAGGTAATCTTTCTATACCTAATTCGTCGCACATTTTATTAAATTCATTGAATCGGTATTCCATCCAATAAAGTGACTTTTCGGCGTCTAATTCGTGCCATACAAACATATCAGGCATACATTTGTTGTTACGACAATAAGTTAAAAACTCTTTTAACCAATCATATTCATATCTGCAATGACCAGGCCCTGCAATTTTAGCATCAGGATTTATTTCTTTTACAACTTTATATGTAGATGCCCAAGCATCATAGAATTTATAACGATTTTCTTCTTCCCAATGACTACCAAACCATTCGCCGTTATCCATTTCGTTGTAAATACAATAAATGAGTTTATCTTTGTATTCTGAATTTTCCATTTCGGTCACAGTCTTCTTAACTCTTTCGTTGTAAAGTTCAAGACTGTCAAGCTGGTAATACCAAGTGTCATACATATCTTGTGTATATATGAACAAATATTCACCGCCAGCTTCAGTAAATGTATCAGCAACCTGATTTACATCACCGATAGGGTGTTGAAGTCCACCTGCAGGCTTTGTAGCAAGTGTATTAATGCCGATGCTTTCAACAATTTCTGCTGTTGGCACATCATCTTCTGCAATACCATAAAGGAATCCTGAAGCTCTACCAGTAAGCTCTGATTGCTGTGAGAAGTCAATGGTAAGTGTAGGCACTTTAATAATCATAAAAGCAAATCCTACAATAATTACTAATGATAAAACAGAAATGCAAATACCCAATAATATCTTTTTAAATTTTTTCATAAGTATTACCACCTATATAAAATATAGGTTGATTTTACCATATTATTTAATTTTCTTCAATCTTAAAATTGAAGAAATACCCATTATAATTAAGAATATTGCAAACACTTTTGAAAGATAATCTGTATTTATATTTTTAAGGAGAAAACTTGAAGTGACAGCACCAAAAATGCCACCAATAATTACGGGGAAAATCTTTTTGTATTCAATTTGTTTTTTTATGGTGTAAATTATAGTTGCAAGTATTGCACAAGGGACAAAGAAAATTAAATTTATGCCTTGTGCTTGTATTTGAGGTGTATTTGCGAATATAACAAGATAAATTATCAGTACACCGCCACCACCAAACCCCATAGAGCCGATAATACCTGATAAAAATCCAGCAACAATAGGAATAATAGTACTCATTTAATAAACATTCTCACTCCTGCCCAAATCATAAATAATGAAAATATCAAAGTTAACAATTTATTTGAAACTTTTTTAATTGCAAATGTGCCTATAATACTGCCTAAAAGTCCTGGTATAAGATAAATATAAGCGTCTGAAAAGTTGACATTACCATTTATAAGATATATAATTGAACTAATAAATGTAATTGGTAATATTGTGGCAACAGCGTTGATTTGTGCATTTTTTTGTTTCATTCCCATTTTTTTATATAAAGGAACAGTCAACATTCCGCCACCTGCACCTAAAATTATATTTACTGAACCTATTAGCATTCCGGCAAGCAATTTTTTTATTAAATTCATTTTAACCTCCGGGGGATTTTTTATGAAACCAATTAAATTTAAAAGTGGAATCAGTCCTGCAATTTATTTAATGTTGCTTATTTATCACATTACAATCATTGTATTGTTTATTCTTCCAACATTTCTTTATGCTGATGTTACATCAAGATTAGGCGTGTTATTATTTATAATAAATGCAGTTTATCTTTATCCATTAATTTTCAACACATATTATTCCCTTGATAAAGACGAATTATTTATTTATCAGTGGCCGTTAATAAGAAAGAAAATACAATATGCAAATATTTTTGAGATAACTGACACATTACCAGATGGTATTAAAAAGGTGCAGCGTGTTGCTTTTTCAACACCTAAATTCTATGTGGGTTATTATTCTTATGAGTTTGATAAAGAAACTAAAAAAGAAGTAAAGACAAAGAATTATATTGAAATTTCACCTAAAGATATTGACTTGTTTATGATTAAAATGGGTGGCAAATTCAAAATGGCTCGTGATTTAGCAGCAAAACTTGAAGAAGAACATAATCAGAAAAATGCTGAACACTTAAGAAAAAAGAGTATTGCAGATAAAATCAGAAAAGAAAAAGAAGAAGAAAACAAGCCAGTTGATATTGTTGTAACACCTGTTAAAAAGAATAAAGCAAAAGTAAAGGTTGAAGAAACCGAAGAATAACGAGGTGGTTATATGTTAGGTATAATTTTAATTGTCGTAGCAGTAGCTTGTGCATTTACTTTTCCTTCGTTTTTAATTGATGCTATAAAAGAGGATGACCCAGAAACAGCCAAAATAGCAAGGAAAATGGCATGCGTAACTTTTGGTGTTTTAATGTTAATTATTGGAACTTTAATGATATTACTTCATTGGTAAAATTAAACGCTTAACAGATTTCTGTTAAGCGTTTTTTATATAGATATATAATAGAAAAATTCTCTTTACAAGAGAATTTCATTCACCTATAATGTTATTGTAAAACTTAAAGGGTCAAGTTATTATTATCTTGTAGCTACAAGTAATATTTTGAGGTGATTATATGACAATTTATTTTGGTGAAAATATAAAAAGATTACGCAAGGAAAAAGAAATGACCCAAGAAGCTCTTGCAAGTTTTTTAGGTGTATCTTTCCAGACAATTAGTAAATGGGAAAGAGGAGAGACTTATCCTGATGTTACAATGCTTCCTATTGTTTCCTCGTTTTTCAATGTTACTATTGACGATTTATTAGGTGTTGACAAAGCTCAAAAAGAGCAAAAAATCAACGAATACCTTGATTTATATGAACTTTGGAGACTTAAAGACACTGCTGAAGATATAAATAAATTTAAAAATGCGGTTAAGGAATTTCCGGGAGACTTTCGTATTTTGGTAAGGTATATGGAACTATTAAGGTGCGAATCTGATTATAGAGACGAAAAAGCGACGCAGGAATTACTTTTGATTTATGATAATATTCAAAGGCATTGTACAGATGATAGCATAAGAATGTGGTCAAAGCGAATCGTCTGTCAGCATTTACACAGATTAGCGTGTTGCACCAATAATGAAAGCTATCAGCAACAAGCAAATGAAATTCTTGCAGAAATGCCATCTTTACTTAATTCTAAGGAATATATTGCAATAACAATGAATGGTGATGTTGAGATGCACAGTAAGGTGTGTGAAACTGCAATTACAGAACTACTTTATTTACTCGATAATTCTTTTGCTCATTATTGCTATTACGATAATAATTTTTCAGCTGAATATAAGATTAAAATAATCACAGATATAAATTCACTTTTTCACACATTTTACTCAAATGATAATTTTGGAAAGAATTGGATGCATATTGTGTATAATTATGGGCATTTAGGACGTTTGAATTTTGAAATAGGGAATGAGGAAGAATCGCTTAAACATTTGAAAAATGCTGCTGAATATGCTATTAAATGTGATTCTAATCTTTTTAATACGGAATCTGTGGCTAAATTTTATGAACAGGAAAAAGAATATCGTGAAATGCATATGTGTACTCGTATGAAAGAACTTATGCTAAAACATTATCCGTTATCCAATGAATTCAAATCAAAACCTGAATTTAAAGAAATAATTTCAATGTTAGAATGAAAAAAGAGGCTAATCATAGCCTCTTTTTTATATGTTATTTTTACTATTCTTCAAATGCAATTCTTTAAGTCCGTCAACTTCATCACAAATTTCTTTAAGATTACATGTTGAGCAATCGAACATCACATTGTCAAAAATATGATTTAATGCGGATGTTGTCTGGCTGATTTTCTTTGCAAATGAATTTAACTTTTCAAAATCGTCAAAATCTGTTACAAAGTAAATTTCTGCACTTTTAACGTAATCAAATTCAAGATACTTGTTTAAAAGTGTTTTGCCGTAATCAGCAAGGGTGACACATGATTTAATAGCCTTTTTACTTACTCTTATTTGCTCTCGCATATTAAGTGCAGATGCTCTTGTCATAAAACCGTCAACAGACAAACGATATCTCAATACTTCTAATTCTTTGATTTTATTGAATGTATCTTGCTCGTTCTCAAGCTCTTTAACTTGTATAAATACAAACTTAGCAAAAGGGGAGTCTGCTTTAATTTCATTAAGTTCATTGCCTAATAAATGCACACTGTTTGAAAACTTAATATCACTTGACACCGCAAGACTGCTAATGCAGGGTTTATTGCTGCCACCAAGTTCAAATGCAGTATCTGACAATAAAAGCACAGAGTTTTTACTACTTGTATTCAATAAATTGCCATTGTTAAGCAATTTTGAAGATTTTAAAAGTACTTTAATGTCGTTGATAAGGTTATTATATAATTTCATTATAATTTCTTATCTCTCTTCATTTTGTCATAGTGTTTTTGCAACCAGTCATAAACAACTCTGATTAGTTTCATATCAAGATTGAACCAATAAATTGCAAAGGTAATTACAAAAAGTGCAAGAATAACACCTAAAATTATAAATAATATTTCCATATTAGTTCTCCTTTGCAAGTCCTTTTTGACGAGCATATTCAGCAGCACCTAGGGCGCCCATTAACTGTGGGTCTGTTTTAAGTTCAACAACTTTAATTTTAAGTACTTTTTCGATTGCTTTTTTAAGACCATCATTTTTGGCACAACCGCCTGTGAGAGTGATGCTATCAACAGCACCTGCTTTTTTAGCCATAACAAAACAACGCTTAGCAACCGCTAATTGAATGCCCGCTGCAATTTCGTCCATTGGCTTGCCCTCACCAACAAGTGAAATAACTTCACTTTCTGCAAAAACTGTGCATTGTGCAGTAATTGGAATAGTGTTCTTAGCCTCAAGTGAAAGTTTTGAAAATTCAGGTAATGTCATTTCAAAAGCATTAGCCATAGCTTCATAGAATCTGCCTGTACCAGCAGCGCACTTATCATTCATAGCGAAGTTTTTAACAGTACCATCAGTATCAATAGAGATACCCTTAACGTCCTGACCACCAATATCAATGATAGCTTTTACTTCAGGGTTTGTAACGTGTACACCCATAGCGTGACAACTGATTTCAGAAATGTTTTCGTCAGCAAAAGGAACTTTATTACGACCATAACCAGTACCTATAAGGTATGTAAGCTCCTTTGCAGAATTTAATCCATCAACTTGTGCAACTGCATCTTCAAGAGCAATTTCAGCACTCTGTACAGGGTTTATTTTACTTCTGTTAGTTACGTTAGCAACCATATTGCCGTTTTCATCAAGAATAACGCACTTTGTATATGTAGAACCTACATCGCATCCGCCAAAATATTTCATAAGTTTCTATCTCCTTACCAAGCTAAATCGTCTTCAAAATCAAGAAGTGTTTCATCAAGAGGCTCTTCCTGCAAAACTGTTTGCATATATTTATTAACCTGCTCTCGCATATCTCTTCTTGAAATTGTTCTCGGGTCCATAAGGTCTTGCTTAACCCAGATAAAGTTAATATCTCTTTCTCTTGCCTGGTCATCAAATATACCTGCAAGACCATCCATACCTTTGCAGGAAATCTGGTCATACATTATAAGTCGGATCGTAG
>JAZLBG010000135.1:0-15479 GCA_045613585.1 Candidatus Fimenecus sp.
AGGAGGATATTATTATGCCAAAGATTAAAACACATAGCGGAGCTAAAAAAAGATTTAAGCTTTCAAAGAACGGCAAGCCAATCAGAGCACACGCTAACAAGTCTCACATCTTAACAAAGAAGAGCACAAAGAGAAAAAGAGGACTTCGTCAGACAGCTGTTGCTGATAAGACAAATACAGCACAGATTAAGCGTCTTATTCCTTATAAATAAGAACCTGACCCATAACGAAATCAAAGATTTCTATGGGTACCCCAGAACCTTGTTGCTTCGCAATAAGAACTGCGCATAAGCGCAAATTAAATGTAACTACTATATCGGAGGTAAAGAGAAATGGCACGTGTTAAAGGTGCGATGATGACTCGCAAAAGAAGAAATAAAGTATTAAAACTCGCTAAGGGTTACTATGGTTCAAAGAGTAAGCTTTTCAGAACAGCTAAACAGGCAGTTATGAAGAGCGGTAACTATGCTTACATCGGCAGAAAGCAGAAGAAACGTGATTTCAGAAAGCTTTGGATTACAAGAATTTCAGCTGCTTGCAAAATGAATGGTATGAACTACTCAACATTCATCAATGGCCTCAAAAAAGCTGGTATTGACCTTAACAGAAAAATGCTTTCAGAAATTGCTATTGCAGACCCTGCAGCATTCACAGCTCTTACAGAAAAAGCTAAAGAAGCTCTTAAATAAGAAATTAACCACGCATGAGAATTTCCCTCGCGCGTGGTTTTTCCGTTTTTTGAATTATGAAAGATTTTATTATAACTGCTAAAAATAATCCGAAAATTAAAGAAATCAAAAGTCTTTTGACATCTTCAAAAGATAGAAAAAACAGTGGTCTTTTTGTCCTGGAGGGCGTAAGACTTTGTTGTGATGCAGTAAAAAGTGGGTGCGAAATAACATCTGTTTTCTGTACTGAAAACTGTGCTGAAAAATATGCTGACAACATAAACGAGCTTAAAAACACTTGCGGTGATTTCTATTTTGTAAGTGAAGATGTGCTTAAAAGCATAAGTGATACAGTTACACCACAAGGTGTTGTTTGTGCCGTGAAAATGAAACAGAATGATTTTGAATATGAAAGTGGTAAAAGATATATTGCCCTTGATACTATTCAGAATCCTGATAATTTAGGCGCAATTTCTCGTACTGCTGAGGCTTTTGGTATTGATGGTATGGTAATTTTTGGCGGTTGTGATATTTATAATCCAAAAGCACTTCGCGCATCAATGGGGGCATTATTCCGTTTGCCTGTTAAAGTGTGTAAAAATCTTAATGATGAAATCGCACTTTGCAAAAATGTGGGCATTATGAGCTTTGCAACTGTCCCTGACCGAGAAGCTTGTGATATTACAAAAACAGATTTCAGTAAAGGTGCGCTTTGCATTATCGGTAACGAGGGTAATGGCGTATCAAAAGAGATTATTGATGCTTGTGACCAGAAAATCACAATAAAAATGCAGGGTAGAGCAGAATCTCTTAACGCTGCAGCAGCTGCATCAATAACAATGTGGGAATTGGTAAAATGAACTACGATTTATATTGGATTTGGTTGTCTTGTGGTTTAGGGCAAGGGGCATCTTGTCTTGATTTGGTTTCATATTATGAGTGGAATCCTTATGAGATTTACGGAACAACCTTTAATGAACTATTCAGCCTAAATGTTCTGACTAAAAAAAGAATTGAAAAGCTTAAAAGCTTCCCCATCGAAAAAGCGGAGGAGATTTTAAGAGTTTCAAAAGAAAATGGTTGGAAAATCGTAACACCATCAAGTGAATATTACCCACCAAATTTGCTTACATTACAAGATTTACCACTTGTATTGTTTGTTAATGGTGATGAAACAACGCTAACCAATAAATTATCTGTTTCAATAGTTGGTGCCAGAAAAGCATCTGACTATGGTGTGTCGGTAGCTCGTGCATTGTCATCTGCAATGGCTAGTGTTGGGTTTACAATCGTTTCAGGTGGCGCATTAGGTATTGACAGTGCTGCTCACAGAGGCGCTCTTGATGAAAATGGCAAAACTATTTGTGTGCTTGGTTGTGGTCTTGGTACAAAGTATCTTATGGATAACGAAGAGCTTCGTCAACAGATTACAAAAAATGGTGCATTAGTTACTGAATTTCCGCCATTTACATTAGCTAGCCGAACAACATTCCCACTCCGTAACCGTATTATTTCAGGTCTTACACTTGGAACAGTTGTTGTTGAAGCGGGTGAGCGAAGTGGCTCCCTTATTACTGCTCGTCTTGCAAGTGAACAAGGTAGAGATGTTTTTGCAGTACCAGGGGATTTAGTAAGTTCATCATTTTTAGGCACAAACAATCTTATTCGTAATGGTGCTCGTGCAGTGTTTTCTCCTAACGATATTTTAGAGGAATATTGCTATAAGTTTTATGATAAACTGAATATTAAAGACAGATTCCCCGATGATGAAATTATAAGAAGAACACAGGGGTATCTAGAACAAAAACAGGCAGAAAAAATTGTGGTAAAAGCAGAAACACCAAAACCACAAGTGCAATCTGCTGTTAAAAAACCAGCACCATCATATTTAACTGAAAACGCCTTAATGGTATATGATTTTATAGGTGAAAATCCTGTTCATATAGATGAAATTACAATAGGGTGCAACCTTTCAACAGATAAAATTTTATCTGCAATTACAGAACTTGAAATTTATGGTCTTGTTACTCAAATGAGTGGAAGACGTTATAAAATAAACTAAATTAAATGAAACTAACCTATAAGGATGATGATATATGTCAAAACTTGTTATTGTCGAATCTCCATCAAAAGCAAAAAGCATTCAAAAATATCTTGGAAGTGACTATAAAGTTGTTTCTTCTAAAGGTCATGTACGCGATTTGCCTGCAGCAAAATTAAGCGTCGATGTTAAGAATGATTTTGCTCCAAAATATATGGTAATCAAGGGTAAAGAAAAACTCGTTAAAGAATTAAAAGAACTTGCTGATAATTCAGAAGCAGTTATTCTCGCAGCCGACCCTGACCGTGAGGGAGAAGCTATTTCATGGCACCTGGCTACACTTTTAGACCTTGATTTAAACGATTTTAACCGAGTTAAATTTAATGAAATTAATAAAAATAGCGTTACAAAGGGTATTGAAAATATTGAAAAAATTGATATTGACCTTGTAAACGCTCAACAAGCAAGAAGAATTCTTGACAGACTTGTTGGTTATATGCTTAGTCCATTTATTTCACAGAAAATCCGTCGTGGATTATCAGCAGGTCGTGTGCAGTCTGTTGCTGTGCGCCTTGTTGTTGACCGTGAAAACGAAATCCGTGCATTTGTGCCAGAAGAATATTGGACTCTTGACGCTAAAATGTTAGCACCTTCATCAAGAAAAGCATTTAATGCAACATTTGTTGGTGATGAAACAGGCAAAGTGAAGATTACAAATAAAGAGCAAAGTGATATGTATCTTGCTCGACTCGAAAACGCAGAATATACTGCAGTTACAGTTAAAAAAGGCGTTCGTAATCGTCAACCTGCACCACCTTTCACAACTTCAACACTTCAGCAGGAAGCATCTCGCAAACTTAACTTCCAAGCAAAGAAAACAATGAAAATTGCGCAAGAACTTTACGAAGGCGTTGAAATTCAGGGAATCGGCTCAACAGGTCTTATTACTTATATGAGAACTGACTCGCTTCGTATTTCAGAAGAAGCAAGAGCAGCAGGTAATGACTTTATCAGAAATACTTTTGGTGCAGATTATCTTCCTGAAAAGCCAAGATACTATAAGACAAAAGCAAATGCACAAGATGGTCACGAAGCAATTCGTCCTACTATGATGGATTTGACTCCTGAAAAGGCAAAACAGAGTCTTACTGCAGAACAGTATAAAGTTTATAGCCTTATCTGGAAACGCTTTATGGCTTCTCTTATGGCAAACTGTGTTCAAGATACAGATAAAGCAGAAATTCATGGTGCAAATGATACAGATAAAGCACAGGGCAAATATGTAGTATTCAATGCAAGCGGTTATTCAGTACGCTTTGATGGTTATACTTGCCTTTATGTGGCAGGCACTGATGAAGATGAAGAAGATGAGGGCAAACTCCCTAAAATCAACGAGGGTGACGCTCTTAAACTTAAAGAACTTGCAGGTAATCAACACTTTACACAACCACCTGCAAGATATACAGAAGCATCTCTTATTAAAACTCTTGAAGAAACAGGTGTTGGCCGTCCATCTACTTATGCTTCAATTCTTTCAACTATTACACAACGTGAATATGTTGTTCGTGAGCAGAAACAGATTAAGCCAACTGAACTTGGTGAGGCTACAACAAATCTTCTTAAAGAGAAATTCCCTAAAATCGTAAATGTTAAGTTTACTGCAGGGATGGAAGCACAACTTGACGATGTTGAGTGTGGTAAAACAGATTATATTCAGATGCTTCACGATTTCTATGGTGATTTTGAAGCAACTCTTGCAAAAGCAAAGGTTGATATGCAGGGTCAAAAAATCAAACTTAAAGAAGATGAAACAGATATTCCTTGCGACAAGTGTGGCAGAAATATGGTAATAAAATCAGGTCGTTTTGGTAAATTCCTTGCTTGTCCTGGTTACCCTGAATGTAAAAATACAAAGCCTCTTGTACTTGAAACAAAGGCAACTTGTCCTGTTTGTGGTGGCAAGGTAATTGAAAAGAAAACTAAAAAAGGTTATGCTTTCTATGGTTGTGGTAACTACCCTGAATGTAACTTTATGACTTGGGATAAACCAACTGACGAAACTTGCCCACAATGTGGCAAATACCTTTTCAAGAAAAAGGGTGGAATGCTCTCATGTCTTAATGAGGGTTGTGGTTTTGAAAAGAAAGCAGAGCGTAAGAGAAAGGCAAAAGAAGAATGAAAGTCGCAGTAATCGGTGGTGGCCTTGCAGGTGTTGAGTGTGCAAAAGCACTTTCCCGTAATGGTATAAAAGTGGATTTGTTTGAAATGAAACCACAAAAAAAATCACCTGCTCATAAATTAGATACTCTTGCCGAATTAGTATGCTCAAACTCGTTAAAGGCAGAGCGTTTTAACTCTGCTGCGGGGCTTTTGAAACACGAAATGACGTATTTAGGCTCAATTTGCGTTGAAACTGCTTACGAATGCAAGGTTGAAGCAGGCGGAGCATTAGCTGTTGACCGTTATGAATTCTCAAGAATTATCACTGAAAAAATCCGTAGTGATGAAAATATAACCGTAATTGAAAAAGAGGTTACAGATTTACCAGAAGGTTATGATGGCACAGTAATCTGTGCAGGACCATTGGCAAGTGATGCTCTTTCAGAAACTATTCGTGAAATATGTGGTAATGGACTTTCATTTTTTGATGCGGCAGCACCAATTGTAAGTGCCGAAAGTATTGATATGGAATGTGCTTTCACACAATCACGCTATGACCGTGGTGGTGAGGCAGATTACATTAACTGCCCTATGAATAAGGCGGAATACGAAGAGTTTTACGAGGCAATTATAAATGCTGAAAGTGCCGAAACTCACTCTTTTGATAAACGAAAAGATGTTTATGAGGGCTGTATGCCTATTGAAGTGTTGGCATCTCGTGGTAAAGATACAATGCGATATGGTCCACTCAAACCCGTTGGTCTTACAGACCCGCGTACTGGCCATAGACCTTGGGCAAATCTTCAACTTCGTAAAGAGAATAAAGATGGCACAATGTATAATCTTGTAGGCTTTCAGACAAATCTCAAATTCGGTGAGCAAAAACGAGTATTCTCAATGTTTCCTGCCCTTAAAAATGCAGAATTTTTAAGATATGGTGTAATGCACAGAAATACATTTATTGATTCTCCACGACTCCTTAATGGTGATTTTAGTTTGAGAAGCAATTCAAATATTTTCTTTGGTGGACAAATCACAGGTGTAGAAGGATATATGGAGTCTGCTGCAAGTGGTCTTATGGCGGGTATAAACCTTGCTCGTCGTCTTAAAGGTGAAGAAACTGTAATTCTTCCTAGGGATACAATGATTGGTGCATTGTCACGCTATATAAGTGATGAAAGCGTTAAGAATTTCCAACCAATGGGTGCAAACTTTGGCGTTTTGCCACCTTTGGAAGAAAAAATCAGAGATAAACAAGAAAGATATATGCAACTTGCAACTCGTGGAATGGAATCTCTCAAAGAATTTGCAAAAAACAATAATTTAGGTGAATAAAAATGACTGATTTTGAAAAGAAAATCGGATATGAATTTAAAAATAAAAATCTTTTGGCAAGAGCATTAACACACTCTTCTTATGCCAATGAAAAGGGTACAGGCCTTGACAATGAGCGTCTTGAATTTTTAGGTGACTCGGTGTTAGGCTTTATAACTGCAGAATATCTTTTTGAGCATTATCGCGATAAAAAAGAGGGCGAACTTACAAAACAACGCGCTTATGCAGTTTGCGAAAAAACTCTTTTTGGCTATGCGGGTGAAATTGGACTTGGCGATATGATTTTACTTGGCAAAGGTGAAGAAAATACAGGTGGCAGACAGCGTCCGTCAGTAGTTTCTGACGCTTTTGAAGCCCTTATTGCAGCCATTTATCTTGATGGCGGAATAGAGTGCGCTAAAAAATTTGTGTTACCTTTTATTGAGGTTGCAACAGAAACAAAACCTATTTTTAAAGATTACAAAAGCACTTTACAAGAGGTGTTGCAACAAAATCCAACTGAGAAATTTGAATATGTTGTAGTTGGTGAAAGTGGCCCTGACCATAACAAAGAATTTATTGTTGAAATTCATATGAATAGCAATGTAATCGGTAGTGGTAAAGGTAGCAGCAAGAAAAAAGCTGAGCAACAAGCGGCAAAATCTGCATTGGAGTTAATGGGATTATGAGTCATAGCAATATAAGCGTTTTTGTGCCTCATAAAGGGTGCCCTAATGATTGTAGTTTCTGTAATCAACGGGCAATCAGCGGACAAACTGTGTCTGCAACTCCTTTAGATGTTGAAAATGCGGTAAAGATTGCAATTGAATATAATGTTGACCCGAAGAATACTGAAATAGCTTTCTTCGGTGGTAGTTTTACGGCGATTGAAAGAGACTGTATGTTATCTCTTTTAACCGCCGCAAAGCATTTTTTAGATATATATAATTTTAAAGGAATTCGTGTATCAACAAGACCTGATTGCATAAATGAAGACATACTTAATACACTTAAATCCTACGGTGTAACTGCTATTGAATTAGGTGTACAAAGTATGTGTGATGATGTTTTACTTGCAAATCGTAGAGGGCATACAGCAGATGATGTGCGAAAAGCCGCAAAACTTATAAAAGATTATGGTTTTGAATTAGGTCTGCAGATGATGACGGGACTTTATAAAAGTGATTTTGAGAAAGATGAGCAAACTGCACTTGAAATTATAAAACTAAAGCCTGACACTGTGAGAATTTACCCCACGGTTGTACTTAAAAACACTCATTTAGGGGATTTGCAGAGTAAAGGTGAATACATAGCACCAAATGCAGAAGACTCTGCACCTTTCTGTGCAAAGCTTTTACAGATGTTTCAAGAAAACAATATTAAAGTTATAAAATTAGGGCTTCATAGTAGTGAAACTGTTGAAAGTGATATGGTTGGCGGCGCTTATCATCCTGCCTTCCGTGAGCTTTGTGAAGGGTATATATATCTTGAAAAAATCCTTGAAAAATTACTGGGCAAAGACAAAAATCATCAATATGTGATTTATGTGAATAAAAAAGTACTTTCTAAGGCAAAAGGACAGCAGAAAAGAAACGAAAAAGCATTGAAAAATCAAGGATTTAGTTGTATAATAAAGGGTAAAGAAAATTTAGAAGAATTTGACATTGAAATTGAGGTTTTACAATGATATTAAAGTCAATTACAATGCAGGGATTTAAGTCTTGTCCCGATAAAACAGTACTTCAATTTAATAAGGGAATAACAGGTGTTGTTGGTCCTAACGGTAGTGGTAAAAGTAATATTTCTGACGCAGTCCGTTGGGTTCTTGGTGAACAGTCAACAAAGAGTCTTCGTGGCTCAAAAATGGAAGATGTTATTTTCAGTGGTACAAAACTTCGCAAGGCAACTGGCTTTGCGGAGGTTACACTCTGTCTTGATAATGCTGACCACGCTCTTAACTGTGATAAAGATGAAGTTAATATTACTCGTCGTTTTTATAGAAGTGGTGACAGTGAGTATAAAATCAATGGTGAAAATGTAAGACTTCGTGATATTAACGAGTTATTTATGGATACAGGTCTTGGTCGTGATGGTTATTCAATGGTCGGTCAAGGTAAAATCGCAGAACTTATTTCTTCAAAATCAGGTGAACGCCGTGAAATGTTTGAAGAAGCTGCTGGTATTTCACATTTCCGTTACAGAAGAAATGATGCTCTTAAAAGATTAGGACAAGCTGAAGAAAATCTTGTTCGTCTTCGCGATATTTTAACTGAACTTGAAAGTCGTGTAGGACCTCTTAAAACTCAAAGCGAAAAGGCACAGAAATTCTTGGTGCTTGCTGAAGAAAGAAAAAATCTTGAAATTGGTATCTGGTTACACAACATTGAGAAAACTCAAGAAAAATTAAAAGACCAAGACAGAAAAATCGATATTGCTTCTGTTCAGTATAAAGATGCTCAAAAGCAACTTGAAGAAATTGAGCAGAAAATGAACGACATTATTGAGAAAACTCACGAAATCAATGTTAAGATTGAAGAAATCCGTGGTTCAACTTCTCATTTTGAAGAACAAGCAGCAGAACTTGAAGCACAAGCGAAAGTTTATGAAAACTCAATTACACATAACAATGAGTCAATTGAAAGATTAGAAAAAGATAAGCTTGTAAGTACTGCAGATGAAACTGATATTGATGGTCAGATTGCAGAAACTGAAGAGCAAAAAGCAAAAGCACAAGCAGGACTCGAAGAAGCTAATAAAAAGCTTGAAGCACAAATTGGTGAAATCGAAAAATTGCAGGTTGAAAACAACGAGTTTGCAACTATTGCAGCAGACCTTTCAAAAGAGATTTCACTTCTTACAGTGACTCTTGCAGATAATCGTGTTATCAGCGAAACTGCAAGTTCACAAATTGAAGAAATCAAAACAAGAATTGCTACTATTGATGACCTTTTAGGTAATCGCAAAGAAACTGTTTTAGCGTTAGAAGAGAAGAAAAACGAAGCTCAAAAAGCATTGGATGAATGCAACGAGAAAATTGACGGTTTCAAAAACGCTATTGAGGGTTATCGTATTAAAGTTCAGACAAGAACTGAAAAAAGCGAAAAAATCAAAGCAGAAATCTTAACTCTCGATACAGAAATCGAGCGTAAAAACGAGCGTATTCGTGTACTTGATGACCTTGAAAAGAATATGGAAGGTTATCAGGGCTCAGTTCGTAGCGTTATGAAAGAGAGTAAGCGTGGTGCATTAAATGGTGTCCACGGACCACTTTCACAACTTATCAATGTTAAAGATAAATATTCAGTTGCTGTTGAAACTGCTCTTGGTGTAGCACTTCAAAATGTGATTGTTGATAACGAAACTGATGCAAAACGAGCAATTGCATTTTTGAAAGAAAATCGCGGTGGTCGTGCAACATTCTTGCCACTTACAGCAATTAAGTCAAGAAGTCTTGATGAAAAAGGTCTTGACGATTGCTTTGGTTTTGTAAGTATCGCGGCAGACCTTGCTACAACCGACAAAAAATATAAAGATATTATCGAAAATCTTCTTGGCAAAACTGTTGTCTGTGAAGATATGGACTCTGCTATCACAATGGCAAAGAAATACAAGAATCGTTTTAAGATTGTAACTCTTGATGGTCAGGTTATTAATGCCGGCGGTTCAATGACTGGTGGTAGTAAAGCGCAAGGTGTGGGTATGCTTTCTCGTAGTAACGAGATTGACAAACTTCGTGCATCTGTAAAAGACCTTGAAGATAAAAAGAATAACCTTAGTATTCAAGAAAAAATGCTCAGTGAAGATTTGGCATCAGCAGTTGCTGACCTTAACGGCATTGAGGGTGATATCCTTTCTGCTAATGAAGAAAAAATTCGTCTTGAAGGTGAATATAAACTTGCTGAAAGTGAGTATGAATCATCATCAGGTGGCGTGAAAGAATTACTTGAAGAAGAAAAAATCCTTAACGAGCGTATTGAAAAAATTAATGCAGATAGCATTACTGCTCGTGAAACAGTTGAAAACCTTAACAACGAAATTGCAGAAAAAGAAAAGAGCCTTGAAGCAGTCAGTGGTGACCGTGAAACTCTTGCAACTGTCCGTGAAGAGCTTTCACAAAAGGCAGAGCAAATCCGTCTTGAAATGTTAGGTTTTGAGAAAGATATGCAGTCTGCTGACGATAATATTCGTCGTCTTAATATTCTTAAAGGCTCACACAGTAATCGTCTTGAAGAGCTTGATGCAGAAATTGAGGCATTCAAGAATAAAAACATCTGGCTTACAAAAGATATTGAAAGTCTTCGTGCATCTGCTGAAGAGCTTCGTCAGAAATGTAATTATGCAAAAACTGATGTTGATGATTTACTTGAAGCTCGTGCAAATCTTGAAAAAGAAAATACAGACCTTCGTAATCTTGAAAAAGAAAAGAGTTCAGAGCGTGAGCGTGTCAGCGGTGAGCTTGCTCGTCTTGAAGAACGAAAAGCATCAATGCTTAATGAGTTTGAAGAATACAACTCAAAGCTTTATGATGAATATCAGTTGACAAGACGTGAAGCGATTGCTCTTGAAATCGTTATTGAAAATATTGGCGAAGCAAGAACTCGTCTTTCTGCATTAAAGAACGAAATTCGTGGACTCGGTTCAGTTAATGTTTCTGCTATTGACGAATATAAAGAAGTGTCTGAACGCTATGAATTTATGTCAGAGCAAATCGGTGATGTTGAAAAGTCAAAAGCAGAACTTATTAAACTTATTGATGAGCTTACAACAAATATGAGCGTTCAGTTCCGTGAACAGTTCCAGAAAATAAATGTAGCATTTTCTGAAACATTTGCAGAGTTGTTTGGCGGTGGTAAAGCTGAACTTATTCTTGAAGATGAAATGAATGTTCTTGAATGTGACATTGAAATTAAAGTTCAACCACCAGGCAAAAATGTTCAGAATATCAACCTTCTTTCAGGTGGTGAAAAGGGACTTTCAGCAATTGCACTTCTCTTTGCAATTCTTAAAGTTACACCTGCACCATTCGTAATCTTCGACGAGGTTGAGGCGGCTCTTGACGATGTCAATGTTGTCCGTTATGCACAGTATGTAAGAAGAATGACAAAGAACACACAGTTTATTCTTATTACACATCGTCGTGGTACAATGGAAGAAGCAGATATGCTTTATGGTGTTACAATGCAAGAAGAAGGCGTATCAAAGATTCTTGAACTTAAAACAGCCGAAATGGCTCGTAAGTTAGGTTTAGCTTAATTGCACTAATCTTGCACTTTTTCGCGACGGTAACTCGTGTATCTACATACACTTCGCCATCGCAAAAAAGCACAATATAAGCAAAATTTAAGCTACGACAGAACAACAATGTAGGGCGGGGGCTTGCTCCCGCCGTCAAAGATAAATAATTTCTCGAAAGGATATTACCTATGGGAATTTTCAAAAAAATCAATTTTGGTCTTACAAAGACAAGAAATAAAATGGCAGGGGCTATTGACGATATGCTTGATAGCTTTGACGAAGAGGTAACAGATGACCTTTATCAAGAACTTGAAGAAATTCTTGTTATGGGTGACGTTGGTGTTACAACTGCTGTTGAGATTACAGAAAAACTTCGTGAAGAAGTGAGCAAGGGCAAAATCAAAGGCGCTGAAGCAATCCGCAAACAGATTAAAACTATTGTTTCTGAAATGCTTTATGGCGGAGAAGATATGGGACTTATTACTGTTCCATCAATCATTCTTGTTATCGGTGTTAATGGTGTTGGTAAGACGACAACAATCGGTAAAATGGCTGCTATGTATAAAGCACAAGGCAAAAAGGTTATACTTGGTGCGGCTGACACTTTCCGTGCTGCTGCTATTGACCAATTGCAAATCTGGGCAGACCGCTCAGGTGTAGATATTGTTAAGCATACTGAAGGTGCAGACCCTGCGGCAGTTGTGTTTGATACAATTGGTGCAGCAAAAGCAAGAGATAGTGAAATTATCATTATTGATACTGCAGGTCGTCTTCACAATAAGAAAAATCTTATGGATGAGCTTAACAAGATTTATAGAGTTATTGACCGTGAATTACCATACTCTGACCGTGAAGTTTTGTTGGTGCTTGATTCAACAACAGGTCAGAATGCAGTTAATCAGGCAAGAGAATTTAAGTCAGTTGCCGATATTACAGGTATTGTTCTTACAAAACTTGATGGTACTGCTCGTGGTGGTGTTGTTCTTGCTATCAAAAATGAACTTGGTATTCCAGTTAAGTTTATTGGTGTTGGTGAACAAATCGACGACTTACAACCATTCAAACCTGAAGCATTTGCAGACGGCTTGTTTGATAAGATAGATTATAAAGAAGAGGAGGACATTCAAATTGAAATTGTTGAAGAGAGCAAAGAAGAATTCGAAGAAATTGATGAAACTCTTTTACAAGAAGAAAACACCAATGAAAACGGTGGAGCAGTTGAAGAGTCTTCCGAAACAGATGACCAAGGATTGGAACAGGATGAAGAGATAGAAACTTCTGAACCTGAACAAAAAGAAGAAAAGAAAAAGAGGGGTTTCTTTGGATTTTTTAATCGCAACTCATAATATGAAAAAGCAAGCGGAATTACAGAGAATTCTCTCACCGCTTGGTATAAATGTACTTACTGCAGATATGGCAGGAATTGAACTTTCAGATGTTGACGAAACAGGAGAAACATTTGAAGAAAACGCTTTTTTAAAGGCAGATAGTGGTTGCAAAGAAAGTGGAATGGTTTGTGTTGCAGACGATTCAGGACTTATGGTTGACTTTCTTGATGGTGCACCTGGTGTTTATTCAGCTCGTTTTGGTGGTGAACACGGAAACGACGCTAAAAACAACGAAAAACTTTTAGGACTTATGAAAGATGTTCCTGATGAGAAAAGAACAGCACGATTTGTAAGTTGTGTTTGTTGTTGTTTCCCAGATGGCAGAAGTTTCACGGTCCGTGGCACTTGCGAGGGTGTAATCGCCCACGAAGTACAAGGTAATGGCGGATTTGGTTATGACCCAGTATTCCTTGTTGGTGATAAAACTTTCGGTGAGCTTTCAGCGGAAGAAAAAGACAAAGTCAGCCACCGTGGAAACGCTTTAAGAAAATTTGTAGAAGAATTACCCAAGTATTTATAATTGTAGGGGATAAAAAATATGGCAAAAGGCTATTGTGAAAAGAAAGAAGGCAAAGATTGCAGTAAATGCTTTCGTGAAGATGCTTATAATCGCAATGAACTTCCATGCAAATATTTTGTAAGAAACACAAGAGGCTATGAGGGCACATTAAAGGACATAAACGGAATTAAAATGCGTCGTCAATGGTTTTTTACGCCGATTGTTATGAGCATTGGATTCATTATAATGCTTGTAATTGCAATTTCGTTGACAACTCTACTTAGTGATATGGAATGGTCGCAGGAAGATAAAGAGTTTATAATGTTGTTTTTCTCAAATATAATATTCCCAAGTGAATTTGTACTTTTAATATTATCAATACTGAATATAAAATTCTGGGGAAAAACAGTAGCAGTCATAAATGATGATGGTGTTTATACAAATCAAGCGTTTATCAGATGGGATAATATTACAGAAGTAGAGTTTTTTCCACGAGAGATAAATTACAGGTCTTTTGATGATATTGCTTACGTAAAAATAGTATCACGAAAAAAGAACTATGAGATTGCACATATGCCATTGTATTTTTTATTTAAGGCGAATAAATATAATTCCGAAATCAAATTGAAAATAAATAAGAGAATAATAAAAATTTACGCGATATTGTTTTCGATGAGCTTCATAGCACCTATTGTTTTATGGCTTTTGGATTGAATTCATATAGTGGAGATTTACGAAATATAAAGGGTTGTCCGACCCATACGAAAAAATATAGGAGAATAAATATGACAAGTAAAGAAAGAGCATATTGGAGAGGTCAGGCAAACGGCCTTCAGGCATTATTTCAGGTTGGTAAAGGCGGAATTTCAGATGCCCTTATTAAGCAAACTGACGATGCACTTAAAGCACGCGAACTTATAAAAATTAAAGTGCTTTTAGAAACAAGCCCTGAAAAGCCAAAAGAAATTGCACAGAAACTTGCTGAGGCAACAAACAGTGATTGTGTTGGCGTTATCGGTGGCAGTATGATATTCTATCGTTATAATCCAGAATTACACAAAGACGAGAAGAAAAAAGCAAAAGGAAGAAAATAATTATGAAAATAGGTATTTTCGGCGGAACATTCAATCCACCCCACAAGGGACATGTGCGAATGATTGATAAAATGACAGAGGAGTTAGAACTTGACAAAGTTCTTGTTATTCCAAACAAACTCCCTACACATAAGCGTTGTGATGATTTAGCAGATAATCGTGACCGTATTGCTATGTGTAAAATCGCATTTAAAAATCCAAAATACGAAATCAGTACAATAGAAATGGACAGAGAAACTGACAGTTACACTATCTACACTATTGAGCAGTTAAGAAAAAAATATCCTAATGACGATTTGTATTTGATTATAGGGTCAGATATGTTTCTTATTTTCCATAAATGGTATAAGCATAAAGAAATTCTTGACCAGTGCACAATTTGTGTTGCATCAAGAAATACTGACGAAAATATTCAGTCACTTCGTTCATATGCTTTTGACAAATTAGGCGTGTATATGCCTAAGCTTGACGGAAAGAATATACATATCTCACTTCTTGATGCTTACGAGGTAAGTTCAAGTGAAATCAGAGAGAGAATTGCTACTGAGCGTAGTCTTTATGGTATAGTTGACCCAGAAATCATTGAATATATGGAGAGTCACAAGTTATATGGATACGGCAAGAAATAAGGAGTTCCTTGAAATTCTCAAAACTCGTTTGACACCCCAAAGACTGTATCACTCAATTTGTGTTGCAGAACAAGCAAAGCATCTGGCAGAAAAATTTGGCGGTGATAGTGAAAAGGCATATACCGCAGGTCTTGTTCACGATATTATGAGATATGAGCCAGTTGACAAAATGCTTGAACTCATTGAGAATGATGGGCAAAGTCTTACTGAAAGTGAAAAGAATATTACAGTTACTCTTCATGCTATAGCAGGCGAAGTTTATTTAAGAAAAGAGCTCAATGTAACTGATAAAGATATTCTTTCAGCAGTCCGTTGGCACACTACAGGCAAAGAAGATATGTCACTACTTGAAAAAATTATCTATGTAGCCGATTTAACTTCAGAAGACCGTGAATACCCCGACATTCTTGAGGTGAGGGCAATGGCAGAAGAAAGTCTTGAAAAAACTTGT
>JAZLBG010000136.1:0-6048 GCA_045613585.1 Candidatus Fimenecus sp.
ATTTCAGGAATATCTTCAACCTGAACCTGTGAATAGAAGCTTCCTTCTGGGTAAACAATCATAATTGGGCCGAGAGCACAAAGACCAAAACAACCTGTTCTGATAACTTTGATTTCTTCTGTCAAGCCTTTTTCAGCAATCTGAGTTTCAAGAGCCTCAATAATTGCCTGGCTGTTTGAAGAGGTACAACCGGTACCGCCGCAAACAAGTACGTGTGAACGATACATTATGTTTCCTCCTTATTTAACTGTATATTCAGCAACAGGGTTGCCGTTAACGATATGGTCATTAACAACCTTTGCTACCTTATCAGCAGTCATTTTTACATTTGTTACTTTGTCTTTACCTGGCTGGATTACTTCAACGATTGGTTCGTACTGGCACATACCGATACAACCTGTCTGTGAAACTGTAACACCTTTAAGGTTTCTTTTTGCAACTTCATCAACAAAAGCATTGAGAACTGGACGAGCACCTGCTGCAATACCGCAAGTAGCCATACCAACAACGATACGGATTGCGTCATCGCCTGTGTCTTCACGAACTGTCATCTTTTGCATTGTTGCTTCTTTAATAGCCATAAGCTCTGCAAGAGTTTTCATTTATAGAGCACCTCCGTGTTTTCTTTAATAAATTCGAGTAACCACTGTGATACTTCATAAGTATCAAGGGGAACATCCCCCAGAATTGCTTTAATCTCACGAGTGTCAGCAACAAACTCCTTTTCGTCGACTTTGTGTCTGTACACAAAGTCACGGTCAGTATTCATTGTAATCAGCATCTGAATTGTAGAAGCCACATCACCAAGTGGTGTGAAATCAACGCTGTCCGTTTTAAAATATGCACGGACCTCAGTGCCGACGCCTAACTCCGACTTAATTTCAAGTCTGCCACCCGTCTGTTCAGCTGCCATCTTAAAAAGTGGAATTCCCATACCAACCTTTCGGGTTGTTCTTGTAGTAAAAAATGGGTCAATAACACTTTTTACCTGTTCCTCACTCATACCTTTACCATTATCGTAAATTCCGATAAGTAAAGTGTGGTCAAATGTATTTTCACTGACCTCGATTGTTATGAGTGGAGCACCGGCAGAAATCGAATTCTGAGCAATGTCTAAAATATTAAGAGATAGTTCTCTCATTATGCCATATACTTTTCAAGGATACCTGGGATATCGTCGCCAACAAGCTTACCGTAAACTTCATCATTTACTGTAAGAACAGGAGCAAGACCGCAAGCACCGATACAACGACAAGCCTCGAGTGAGAATTTACCGTCTTCTGTGCATTCATCAGGGCCGATACCAAGCTGTTCTGTAATCTTATCAACAAGGTCCTGAGCACCCTTAACATAACAAGCTGTACCAAGACAAACTGAAATGTTGTACTTACCCTTTGGAGAAAGTGAGAACTGTGCGTAGAAAGTTGATACTCCGTAAACCTTTTCAAGTGGAACATCCATACCCTCAGCAATCATAACCTGAACTTCATAAGGAAGGTAACCGTAGATACCCTGTGCTTCCTGCATTACATGCATAAGCATACTCTTGTCATCCTTATTCTTTTCAATGACAGCTTTGAGCTGTTCCTCTTGCTCTGGTGTTCCTGAAAATGGAATGGAACTTAATTTTTTGAGCATTTTGGAATTTCCTCCTTTTTTGATTATGGCGAGCCTTAGCCCACCCTCATTTAATAAATTTGATGTCACTTTTTTCGCATAGTAACATATGTTAAAATTATAACAAAAAACTATAAAAAAGTCGAGTATTTTTTTAAGTTTTTTATACTATTATAGGCAATATCGGCGTTTCGCACATAATTTACAGATTTTTTTGTATCTATTAACTATTTTCTGCCACTTTTTTCAGTAATTTCACCGCATTTTCAAGGCTTTGAAGCCCTACTGATGCAACAGAAAAAGCTATTTCGGGATGTTGTGTATCAAGATTTGTTGGAATTAGTAAAATTCCTGACTTTTCTGCTATATCACAAAACTGTTTTGTTGACATATGAAAATTGAATTTACAACGGACATACAGTGGTGAATTTGTTTTAAGAATAGTCACTTTTTCCCCGAAATTTTCAACAAGCAAATCTGTTAATATTTTTGATTTTTGCATATATAATTTTCGTGATTTTCTGATTTGAGAATTCAGGTGTCCGTCACGAATATAACTGCATAAAGCTATCTGGTCTGCTTTTGAAACAGTCTGGTTATATAAATCTTTTTTCTTGTTGTATTCCCCTATCAATGACTGTGGCAAAATCATAAAACTAATTCGAATTGATGGTAACAGAAGTTTTGAAAATGTACCTAAATACACAATATTTTCACCACCATCAAGACCTTGAAGAGATGGCGTTGGACGATTAAAATAACGAAACTCGCTACCATAATCGTCTTCAATAATCAATTTACCTGTTTTTCGTGCATATTCAGTTAAATCAAAGCGGTCTTTTACGCTCATAATACCGCCCCAACGTGTTGAATATGATGGGGATGTATATATAATATTGCTTTTTTCACGATTATGAGTTACACGAAATCCATAATCAGTAAAAATTGCAGTACCCTGACGGTATGACAAATCATCAAAGCAAACTGTTTTTTTGCCTTTTAACAGCGGGCAAAGAATATTGAGAAGGGTTTGCACCCCTGCACCAATTACAATATTTTCTTCTGTGCATATACAATTTCGGGTTTCTCTGGCATAATTTGCGATTTCACAACGCAAGTCATATTCCCCTTGTGGCTCACCATAAAAAAGCAGTTTTTCAGTTTGTCTTAATGCACTTTTTACATATCTTCGCCAGATATCCATATTAAAACTTTCAGCATCAACACCTGCAGATGCAAAGTCATATAAAATGTTAGATTTTTCTTTTTGATTTTCATTTTTAACTTCTGCTTTTTTTGTTGTATTACTACGCTTTGAAACATAATAACCACTTTGACTTTTGGGCAATATGTAACCATCATCACAAAGACACAAATAGCCTTGTTCAACTGTGGTTTTGCTAACATTACGCTCTTCTGCGCAACGACGGATTGATGGGAGTTTGCTTCCCTCTGGCAGTTTTCCACTTTCGATTAAATTTTTATAATAATCATAAATCTGCATATATAATTTTCGATTTTTCACAACAAACTGTCCCCTTAAAAATTCTAAAATTTGTATATTTTATTAAAGACACTTTTAGTATATTATATACCCATAAAATTTACAAATCAAGAGGTGAAATTATGAAAAAAATCGCAGTTATAAATGACCTTTCAGGTTTTGGCAATTGTTCACTTTCTGTGGCACTTCCAATTCTTTCTGCTATGGGTATTGAGTGTAACCCTATACCTACTGCAATTCTTTCAAATCAAACTGGTTTTGACGATTTTTATTCAGTTGATTTCACCCCTCATTTAACGCCTTATATTGATATATGGAAAAAGCAAAACGCTCACTTTGATGCTATTTTAACGGGCTATCTTGGTAGTGAAAAGCAGGTTGATATTATTCTTGATTTTATTGACCATTTTGGCAAAAATTCACTTGTTTTTGTTGACCCGGTTATGGCTGATGATGGTGTACTTTATGACACTTATGATGATGCACTTTGTGAAAAGGTGAAATCCCTTACAAAAAAGGCAAATATTATTACACCTAACCTTACTGAATTGTGTATTCTTTGTAATGAAGATTACGAAGAAGTAAGCAACAAAAACGACCTTGAAGTAGTCGGTAGTTTAGCGTCTTCACTTTTATCTGAAACAACAGAAACAGTTGTTGTAACTGGCGTAAAAAAAGGTAATGATGTTTACAATGTTATAGTCGAGAAAGATGGCGTAACTTTTGTGAAATCAACACTTTTGAAGGGTAGTTATTCAGGTACAGGCGATATTTTTTCAAGTATTGTTTGTGGTGCAATTACAAATGGAAAATCTATTACTGATGCAGTCACACTTGCAACTGAATTCATTACAAAATCAATAAAAAGCACTCCGACAAATCTCGATTATGAGCCTGACGGAGTGAGTTTTCAAAAACACTTGGAGATGCTTATAAATGCGAAATAAATCACTATTAAAAATCACATATACTGCAATTTTTACTGCAATTATACTTCTTGCCACAACTGTTATTAAATTTTCAACGGGTATGGGTGAAGGTTACATTCATTTTGGAGATTGTTTCATTTATCTTTCTGCTTGTCTGTTGCCTTTCCCCTATTGCCTTATTGCAGGTGCTTTGGGTGGTGCATTGGCAGATATTCTTTCAGGATTTGCCATTTGGGCAATTCCTTCTGCAATTATAAAAATGCTTATTGCTATGCCTTTTGCTTTAATGTGCAAGAAAAATAAATCTAATAAAATACTTAATAAGAAAACTGCATTTATGCCTATAATTTCAGGAATTTTTACAATTCTCGGTTACTTTGTAGCTGAATGCATTTTATATTCTGTTGCATCAGCAACACTTTCTTTAATCGGCAACACTGTTCAAGCAGTTGCAAGTGGAATTTTGTTTTATATTGTGGCAACTGCACTTGATAAAATCAATTTCAAAAGGAGAATAAATAATGGCTGATATAGTTTATACTTATGGAAATCAGGCTTACTTAAATATTACAAACGCTTGCCCTTGCAGATGCACATTCTGTATCCGTAACAATGGTGACAGCGTTGGCGAGGCAACTACACTTTGGTTTGACCACAATCCAACTATTGAAGAAATCAAAGGTGAAATCGACAAATTTGATTTCTCAAAGTACAATAATTCAATTATTATTTGCGGTTATGGTGAGCCAACTTGTGCACTTCAGAATATGCTTGAAGCTTGTAGATATTTAAAGAGCAAGGGTATTAACATTCGACTTAACACAAACGGACTTTCTGACCTTATCAATAAAAGAGAAACTGCAAAGGAAATTTGTGAAGTAATTGATAGCGTTTCAATTAGTCTTAATGCACCAACTAGAGAAAAATATGATGCAGTAACCCGTGCAAGTTTTGGTGAAAAAGCATTTGATGCAATGCTGAAATTCGCTATGGAATGCAAGGAATTAGGCATACCAACAAAACTTACAGTTGTTGATGTAATCAGCAAAGAAGATATTGAAGATTGTCAGAAACTTTGTGACGAAATCGGAATACCACTCAGAGTTAGAGAATATACAGCGGAATAAATGCAAAATCTAGGATGAACTCGGTGTCATTCTGAGCGAAGCGAAGAATCTCAAAAAAAGAGACCCTTCGCGTTGCTCAGGGTGACATTTTTTTGCATAGAAAAATCCCCTGAACCAGAATTGGCTCAGGGGATTTTCTTTGGGAAGTGTGAAAGGAAATTAAAACATGACAAAAATCACGATATAATTAAATTAAGCTACTGTTGTGTTTGAATACTCAACAGTTTTTGCAGAGGTATGCAAGCGAAGATGTTCACCACGCTGAACTGCTTTTTTATGATTATGAATACGGATTGCACGACGAATGTTACCAACTACAATTCTTTTGATTGACTGCTCAAAAGCGATAACCTTATCTTCATGCATAAAACCGTAAATTAAAAGACCTGCTACTGCTAATTCTATTAAAGTTGTAATTGCAAATGTTGTTGACATAAAATCTACCTCCAATATTTTGTTCCTACCGAACAAACTTGAACAAATGTTCTTTACAAGTCATATTATAGACTAATTTTTCCAAAAGTCAATACAAATGTTCGTAAAATTTTATATGTTTAGTCCGTTTTTATGGACATTGTTTGCGAGTTTTTCACCAATATTTCCTTTGGCATTTACATATTAACACAATATATTGTGGTTGTCAATATATTTTTATACTACATATGCGATTTTTACGCGTTTTTACAATATATGACATAAAAATATTTATTTTGTTCGTTTGTTCGGATTAATAAATTTGAGTTTGTCGGGCTCTTTCAAATTCTTGTCTCCCCTGAAAGGGGAGATGTCACGAAGTGACAGAGGGGTTATACTCCCAACAAAACAAACCCCTCAGTCTCGCATTCGCTCGACAGCTCCCCTTTCAGGTGAG
>JAZLBG010000137.1:0-12105 GCA_045613585.1 Candidatus Fimenecus sp.
GCTCCCCTAAAAGGGGAGCTGTCGAGCGAATGCGAGACTGAGGGGTTTGTTTTGTTGGGAGTATAACCCCTCTGTCACTTCGTGACATCTCCCCTTTCAGGGGAGACAAGAATTTGAAAGAGCCCGACAAACTCAAATTTATATAATCCTTCGTAATCCTATTGACAAAACAAAAATACCATGCTACAATACATTTAACAATTAAGTTAAATGTTAAAGGAGTGAGCTTATGGGAATACAAAATACATTAAAAGCTCTTTCTGACCCTATTCGTAGAGAAATACTCAATATGCTCAAAAGTGGGCAGATGTCAGCAGGGGAGATAACCGAAAAATTCGACATAACAGGTGCTGCAATTTCCCGACATCTTTCCGTACTTAAAGAAGCGGACCTTGTTCGTGATAAAAGAGACGGAAAATTCATAATATATGAATTGAACGCATCCGTGCTTGAGGAAATTATGCTTTGGATAAAAGATTTGAAAGGGGAAAATGTAAATGATTAAAAAGAATTTACCAAAATTGATAATTACATCATTAGTAACTCTTATGCCAATAGTTGTAGGACTCATTTTATGGAATAAATTGCCTGAACAGGTTCCTGTACATTGGAATGTAAATGGTGCTGTTGATGGTTATGCCACTAAAACACAAGCAGTCATTTTGTTGCCTTTAGTGTTGGTTGCTTTTCAGTGGATTTGCGTTTTAGTAACGTTACTTGACCCCAAAAAGCAGAACATCAACGATAAAATGTTTACACTCGTTTTGTGGATTATTCCTGTAATATCCCTCCTTTGCAACTCAATGATGTACGCAACAGCATTAGGTCATAAAATTAGTGTTGAAGTGATTATGCCATTGTTTATAGGTGTATTGTTTATTATAATCGGTAACTATATGCCAAAATGTAAACAAAGCTACACATTGGGTATAAAACTTCCTTGGACTCTTGAGGATGAAGAAAATTGGAATAAAACACATCGTATGGCAGGTTTTCTCTGGGTAACCGGTGGTGTTGTAATAATGGCAACAGCATTTTTAGGCACATTCTGGCTTTTCTTTGTTGTGTTAATACCAATGGTCTTTGTTCCAACTGTTTATTCTTATCTTTTATATAAGAAGAAAAATAAATAAAATATTTAATAAGGCGGGGTTTTAACTCCGCCTTCATTTTGCATTTTGCGCTTTGCATTTTGCATTTATAATTGACATCTTCAAAATCAATGGTATAATATTACTATTAAAGTGGGTATTTATATGTATAATACTTACAGAAAGGGGTAACTCCAATGAGCTACACAGTTGAAGATATTCTTCGCATAACCAAAGAAAAAAATATTAAATTCTTAAGATTGCAGTTTACTGACATTTTCGGTCAGATGAAAAATATCGCAATCACTGAAAATATGTTCGAAAAAGTACTTACTGACGGTCAGATGTTTGATGGTTCATCAATCGAAGGATTTGTTCGTATTGACGAGTCAGATATGTACTTAAAGCCAGACCTTGATACATTCACACTTCTTCCTTGGAAAGAGGGTACAGCAAGAGTAATCTGTGATGTTTACACAGCAGATAAAGAAACACCATTTACAGGTGACCCTCGTCACGTGCTTCGTTCAGTTATTAAAGAAGCAGCTGATATGGGCTATACAATCAATGTTGGTCCTGAATGTGAATTCTTCCTTTTTAAACTTGATGAGCATGGCAGAGCAACAACAAAAACAAATGACGCTGTAGGTTATTTTGATATAGGCCCTGCTGATGATGGTGAACAGTGCAGAAACGATATTTGTATTGCACTTCAGCAGATGGATTACGAAATCGAGGCTTCTCACCACGAATGTGCAGAAGGTCAGCACGAAATCGACTTTAAATTTGCAGAAGCACTTGAAGCAGCTGATAAGGTTGTTACATTCAAACACGTTGTTAAGACATATGCAAGAAGAAATGGTCTTCATGCAACATTTATGCCAAAGCCAATTTATGGCGCAGCGGGTAACGGTATGCACACAAATCTTTCACTTATGAAGGATGGAAAAAATGCATTCTATGACCCTGATGACCAGTATGGTCTTAGTGAAACTGCATATCAGTTTATTGCAGGTGTTCTCCACCATGTAAGAGCAATTACAGCAGTTGCAAATCCACTTGTTAACTCATATAAGAGACTTGTTCCGGGTTTTGAAGCTCCTGTTTATATTTCTTGGTCAGCATCAAACCGTTCAGCACTTATCCGTGTTCCTGCGGCTCGTGGTATGGCAACTCGTGTTGAACTTCGTTCAGCAGACCCATCATGCAACCCATATCTTGAAATGGCACTCTGTATTGCAGCAGGTCTTGATGGTATCAAAAAGGGTATGAAAGCTCCTGAAGGAATTACAACCAATATTTACGATATGACAAGAGCAGAACGTAAGGAAAAAGGAATTAAAAATCTTCCTGGTACATTACAAGAAGCAGTTCGTGAACTTGAAGCAAGCGAATGGGCAAAGGGCGTTCTTGGTGAACACATTTTCAATAAATACCTTGAAGGTAAAAAGAAGGAATGGGTTGACTACACCACAAGAGTTACTCAGTGGGAAATCGACGAGTACCTTACAAAATATTAATATTTGTAGTAGGGCAGAGTATTTACTCTGTCCTATTTTATTTGTTGACTTATATGTCATATTATGCTATCATTTATACATATCTTGGTACATAAAAGGAGAAAATTATTATGTTAAAATTAAAAGACATTGACAAGGCTGCTGCTGCAAAAGGCAAGGGCGTTGAAACATTTTGGCAATTTGTTAAGTTTATCGTTGTAAGCTTAGGCGCATTTGTTATTCAACTTTTCTTACCATACCTTGTTAAATTACCAATGACAGAAGAGTTTCTTGCAAGACCTTATGACCTTTTTAATTTAGGTATTTGGTCTTCTGAAAAAGCTGCATCAGCAGGTATGGAAACAACAGGTCTTGGACTTTTCATTGCATTAACAGCATGTAACATTCTTGCACAGATTTTTTCTTTCTTTGTAAACAAAGAAAAAACATTCAATTCTTGTGCAAATGTTAAGGTTGTTTTCCCAATTTATCTTATTGTTACTTTTGCTCTTATTGCTTTCTCAGCTTGGTTACAGCCATTCTTAGTTAACTTCCTTACTGTAAAAGGCTTAGGTGGTTCTGCAATTGCAATTTCAGGTGCAATTTGTGCTTGTATTCAGTTCTTCCTTTACTTCCCAATTCAAATGATTCTTTTCCGCAAGAAAAAAGAAGATGTTGAATAATTTTGAACTTTGAAAAATTCACCCCGTACTTTTGGGTACGGGGTATTTTTGTAAATATTGCAAGGTGATTTTATGGATAAAAAAACAGTGTCACTTATTTTAACAATTTTAAAAAGAGTTGTTTCAATAATTCTTGTAATTGCTACAACCGTGTCGTTGCTTGGTGCAACTCTTGTAGGTGTTGCAAGAGATTATCTTCAATCAGAAGAGTTTCATAATCAAATTGATGCCACTAATTTAGGAGTAGTCAAATTCACAGTAGATGGGCAAAAAGTTTCGGTTAATGAATATGCGCAAAATAAAGTTGCTGAATATTTGAAAGATAATATGCCATCATTACTTCCAATTGGCAGTTTCATATTAGATAAAATAATTCCAATGGATGTTATTAATAAAACAGTTAAAAAAGAAGTGTATTATCTTGTCGACTATTTTCTTAATTCAAGCATAGAAGAGGCAGAATATAGAATAGAGAATAATATCACTATTTCAAATAACGAAGAGTTTAATCCCAAAAAAGCTGATGGTTTAGAAGAAACGCTCAGTATTTATGCCCGTGCATTTGTGTTGCAAGGTATAGAAAATGTTTCAGGAATTTCAACAGATAAATTAATTATTTTAATTTCAGAGCAAACAGTAAAAAAACTTATATCTTTTGCAGTAATAATGCTCATAGTTTTGGTAATTGTTAACTTAAAAACAATTTTTAACAACTTGCTTTATGGCGGATTTATTGGTTTGCTTTATGGTGTTGTTATTAAAGTTGCACAAGGTAAGTTTGACAAATGGAATGAAGGATTAGAAGATTTAGTTGGTTACGTGTTTTTAAAACCATTAGCCGACGCCTATTCATCTAACGCTATAACAGGAATTATAGTTGGTATTGTTCTTATTGCATTGTTTGTAGGTGTTTATTTCCTTTTCAAAAACTTTGTGAATACACCAAAAACTGAAGAATAAAATTAATCCCCACTCAATTTGAGTGGGGATTTTTTCATCTTTTAATAAGTTTTCTCAATTTCATATAACCCTTTTTAAGAATTGGTAATCCTTTTTCCATAAGGTTATATTTAAATGTGTTAATCTTTAAGTCAAATTCGCCTGCATATTCAATGATTATAGGATTAAACTGACTCTTGAACTCATAAAGACCATCGTCAAGAGTGCCAGCAATACCGCCTAAATCAAGGAAATCGCAACCATTTTCAGTTGTGAGAATACATTGTTCACAAAGTCCGCAAAGTGTAGCACAGAATGATGAAAATACATTCAAGTCAGACCCTGCATATAAATACTCTGCAATTCGCACACCTGTTTTATTTGGTGGGTAAACTGTAAGTAATGCTGCAAGAGGAACAATCTCACCACGTTCATTAAGTACCTTTTTAGCATCTTCAATCTGTTCACTGATTTTCTCTCGCATATCAGGTTCTTTTTCAAAGCGTTTCTCAAGATTTTCAATGTATGTGTTTACATTGCATCTTTCAAATGCGAAAAATGCTTTATCACCGAATGCGTCTGCAAGAATGTTGAAATATTCTTCGTTTCTTAAAGAAATTTGTTGTCTTGCTTCTGTATTACTTAAAATCTTTTTGAAAAGTGCAATATTTTCAGGTGTATGCTCTGCACCTTCATAATAAAGACCACGAGCAGGTTGGAAATTACCTAAATATTTGCGGATTTTCTGCTTATAGTTTTTCTTGAATTCAGGGGCAGTAAGTGGCTTACCACTTGCATCTTTTAACGGAATAAGTGCGTTAAAGCGTGGTTGAATAGCATCACCAATATTCATAACAAAACCCTTATGCTCAAAGCCATTATCTACAAGAGTGTTAAATTCAACCTTGCTACGCTCTAAATCAAATGGGTCAAAGAATTTGTCAGTTGGAATATCAGGTAAAATCTTATTAACCACAATAGCAGGGTCAGTTTTTAAAAGATAAATGTTTTTGCTTTTGCAAAATTCTTTCGCACCATCGCGAAAAGCTTTTACCATTTCAGCGTCAGTTAAATCCATAATTGGACCACGAGGACAGTAAGCATAATTAAAGCCTGGCATAAGCGTACGAATAAGAATAAGTGCAACACCACAAAGGGTGCCGTCTTTATAAATACCGCAAAAACTGTTTTTCCAGTTTGCTTTAAGTTTTGTCCATTCCTCTGTCTGCTGAATTGGTGCAAATGAGGTGTTTTCAATAAATTCAGTAAATTCCTTAACCGGAATATCTGCTTTGAATTGATACATAATTTTCAACCTTAAATCTTTTTCTGAATAGTTTTTAATACTTTATAGCCCTTGAAAATAAGCTCATAAAGCGCAAATTGTGTTTTATTGATAATCAAGTCAAATTCACCGATTAACTCGTGTACATCAGCATTAAAGCCACGTTTAAAATCAAATAAACCATAGTTTTTTGAGTCTTCACTGAAATTGCCATCAATACCATAAAAATTGAATTTGTCATAGCCATTTTCAGTGGCAAATTTAATCATTTCATATTGCAATAAGTATTGTGAGTTGTATTTCATAAATGGCTTGTAACTTGCGCCAAAAAGATACACAACCTCTCTGCCATAAAGCATATACCAGCCACCTGCAATAATTTTCTTATCACCATATTCATTTACATCAGCAGTGAGTGCTTCAATTTTCTTTGCAATACTTTCTTGTTGTGATTTAATTTCATTGTATTCATTAATGCTTTTAGGATTACCCTCAATAACAGTAAGTCGCTTTGTGTTTTTCTCAAAACGAGCCTTTGTGAAATCGAGTAATTCTTTAAGATTCACTTCTGCTAAAAGTACTTTAACCGCATTTTCGCGATTTAATACTTTGAACATTTCTTGGTAATAGGAGAGGGGACGGTCAACAAACTCGCGTCTTTCAGCAGTGTGTTGCATAAGGTTTTTAAACTCAATAAGATTATTTTCATCAGCCTCTATAAGAGTGATAAAGTTTTTCTTACTGTTATTTATACCCCATTTTGTACCACTACGGAAATTTTTGAAAAGTTCATCAATGTTTTTATCTTTAATATCAAGTACAGAAATCCAACGAGGTTCTAAATCTTTTTTCTCGTCCATGTCAACATAAAATCCGTAGTGCTTGTAGCCTAACGATTTTAACTTTTCCATTAAAGCATCATTTTTTGTGCCAGGGATTATATTTCCGTGAATATCACGAAGCTGATAATCAACATAAGGGTTGATTTTCAAGAAAGCAATATTATCTTTTTTAAGATATTCTTTGATTTCTTTTGTAAATTCTTCTAGCAAATCGAAGTTTTGGTAATCCATTAAAAATCCACGAGGGGCATAAGCGAATTTAATAATACCCTTAAGACTTTTATACAATAATACAGTAGCAATTATAATTTTGCCGTTTTCTTTAACGCCTAAAATCTTGCCAGACCATCCGTTTTGCTCTTTAATTTCAATCCAATATGGTGACTGAAAGAAAAGTGCTTGTGGATTACTATTACAAAAATCAATAAATTCTTGTTTTTCTAATTCAACAATTTTCATTTTGAAATGTTTCCTTTAACTTTCTTTAACAACTTATAAACATCATAGAATGGACCTGTTTTAAGCTCAAACTGACCAATATATTCAGTAACATTTGGCTTGAACCCTTTTTTGAATTCGTAAATTCCATAGTATTCATTTTCTGGGTTAAAATCACCTGAAATACCATAGAAATTGCAATATTCAAATCCCTCTTTATAAGCCTCTTTAATGTGATGTTCATACATTAAGTATTTAGGAGTAAACTGACGATATTCCATTAATACGCCACTTGAAAGTGTAAGATATTCATTACCACTACGAAGTGAAAGAAGACAGCCAATTGCTTTGCCATTGGGATTTTCTTTCTTGAATTGTTCAGCTTTTTCTAATTCTTTTTCGTATTTCGCAACTTGTCTTTCTGTTTCTTCTTTCTGGTTAAGAAGTCTGTCGCCAGCAGTAAGTTTTTCTAACTTCGCTAATACGCTATCATAATTCTTTTTAGCGTTATCAAGTAAACCTTTTGTGTGTTCATAATAAATATCAGGGTAAAGAAAAGCAACATAAATAGTCATAAGGTCTTTCATGTGCTTATACATTTTTTGATAATAATTTAAACTTCTATAGAAGAAATTACGACGCTTTGAAGTAGTTTCAAAAATTTCTGCCATAACCTCTAAGTCTTCAATAGTGCCTTCTTTAACAATAAGACCCTTTTTCACACAAGAATTAATATTTTTACGAGTTTGCTTTGAGAATTTAGCTTTTTTGGTTTCGTAATCTTCGTCAAGTTTCATATGGCAACACCATCTTACTTGTAAAGCATCAAGATAAATGTTGAAACCAAAGTGTTTGTAGCCTAATTCAAGAAGATTATTTACAGCCTCGTCATTGGGGTGGTCGTCTTCCATAATTTCACCATCAGATGTGCGCATTCTGTAAAGAACATTAGGGTCGATGGTGAGCATAAATCCACCTTGACTCTTAATGTATTTCTTTAATTCTTCTGTAAAAAAGCTAAGTAATTCTTTATTGTTATAGTCAACAATAAGACCACGTGGAGCATAAAACTGACTTTGACCTAAAATGGTTTTATCTTGTAAAATCATTGAACCTGCAACAAGAACGCCATCTTGCTTAACACCAACGAAATGAACTTTACTTCCATATTCTTTTTTAAGTTCAGATAATTCCACACTTTGCATAAAAGATGCTTGTGGATGATTTTTCCAAAACTCACGGTATTCATCTGCTGTTAAAACACAGAAATTCATTAAATCACCTTAATTTAAATGTTGAAAAATAAAAAACAACAGTAATATTATCAACTAAAAATTTTATCATATTACCCACATTTTGTCAATGAAACAAAAGGTAATGAAAAAGCAAAATAAAAACAAAAAAGACCTGCTATTGCAAGTCTTTTTTTGTATGAATGACAATAACGGATTGATTTTTCATCACGGCAAAGCCGTGTATATCATCATTGCGAAATCTTATGCACACTTCGTGTGATGATATACACCTTCGGTGATGATATGCAGCTTGACGGCTGATGATATGCCATTGCTTTTGCAATGGATAAAAAAACAGACAAGCTATTGCTTGTCCGTTTTTTGGTGGGCAGGGGTGGATTCGAACCACCGAAGTCGTCGACGGCAGATTTACAGTCTGCTCCCTTTGGCCACTCGGGAACCTACCCATATTCAATTACAAAAAAATGGAGCTGGTGGACGGACTCGAACCCCCGACCTGCTGATTACAAATCAGCTGCTCTACCAACTGAGCTACACCAGCGTCTCAACGCTCGAATATAATAACATACGATTTCAATTAAGTCAATACCTTTTTTGAAACTTTTTTAATTTTTTTGTCAAAATTTTTATTATCTTGATTTTGCACATTTTTTACACTAAAATATGGATGGTAAATATTAAGTGAGTTGAGGTGAATTATATGAAAATCTCTACTGAAATAGATTCTATTGCATTACAGATAGGTGAAGAAAAAGCAGTTGAACTTGTAGCAAAAACTGGTTTCGACGCTTGGGATTTCTCTCTTTTTCAAATGTGCGAAAATGAAAACGGCATTTTAGTGCCAACCAAACACCCAACTGCGCAAAGTTATTATCTTAATTTTGCGCGAAAACTTAAGCGGATTGGTTTAGATAACGGTATTATCTGTAACCAAGGTCATGCACCATTTCCAAGCTCGCTAAAAAGTCTTGATTATCTTAAACGAGCAGTTGAATGTGTTGCAGAAGCAGGGGGTAGCATCTGTATTATTCATCCTATGAATGACGGAACACCAGAAGAGAATGCCCAAATGTATTTTGAACTTCTGCCATTTGCCAAAGAACATAATGTGAAAATCGCAACCGAAAATATGTGGAATTGGTATGAAAATGACGAGCATTCATCCTTTGCTGCTTGCGCTACACCAGAAAGTTTTAACGCCCACCTTGATGCAGTGAATGACGATTTTTTTGTAGCTTGTCTTGATATAGGGCATGCCGAAATGAAAGGTAGCAATACTACAGCGGTTGAAATGATTAAAGCATTGGGTAATCGCCTTAAGGCATTGCATATTCACGATAACGATAAACTTCACGATTCTCATCAACCACCATTTTCAATGAATATTGACTTTGTGCCAATCGTAAAGGCGTTAAAAGAAATTAACTACGATGGCTATTTTACTCTTGAAGCAAGTTATTATATTGAAAATCTTAAAAATCCCGATGTTCCAGAATGCGTAAAAGTTCTTTATGATTCAGCAAAACGCCTTGCTGATATGTTTGAGAATATGTAAATAAAAATGACCTTGCAACTTACAAGGTCATTAATTTTTGCTATTAGATTACTTTAATATTTCTCCCACATTTTCTAAAATGTATTTAGGTCTGTATGGGAACATATCAATAGTTTCCATTGATGTAACACCGCTTAAAACAAGTACTGTGTCAACATTTGACTCGATACCTGAGATAATGTCAGTGTCCATTCTGTCGCCAATAAATGCAATTTCCTCACTGTGGCAACCGAGTTTGTTAAGACCGTGACGAATCATAACAGGGTTTGGTTTGCCAACGAAATACGCTTTTTTACCTGTTGCAATTTCAATAGGAGCAATAAGTGAGCCTGTTGCAGGCATAATGCCCTTTTCAGTAGGACCTGTAATATCAGGGTTTGTGCCAATAAGTTTTGCACCCTTAAGCACCAATTCAATAGCCTTTTCGATTTTTTCAAAACTATATGTTCTTGTTTCGCCAACAACTACATAATCAGGGTTTACATCATTCATATAAATTCCTTGGTCGTAAAGTGCTTTTGAGAGAGCGCCTTCGCCAATAACATAAGCAGTGCAACCAGGCTTTTGATTACTTAAAAAAGCGGCAGTAGCCATAGCACTTGTATAGAAGTGGTCAGCAGATACTTTAAGACCCATTCTTTCAAGTTTCATACTTAATTCGTGTGGTGTTTTTTCAGGACTATTTGTAAGAAAAACGAATTTTTTATCATTATCAATCATCCAGTTTACAAATTCTGCAACACCAGGAAGAATTTTATTGCCATGATATATAACACCGTCCATATCACTGATAAAGCCTTTTTTATTCAAAAGATTATTCATAAGTTTACCTCCGTTAAGGATTACCTTATTTGTAATTCTAATGCAAAAAATATCAAAAGTCAATAAAACGATTATATACTATTGATTATCTTATTATAATTTGTTAAAATATCAATAATATTTTTTAAGGAATGACACAAATGATTGCTATAATCGACTATGGCGCAGGTAATCTTCAAAGTGTAAAAAAAGCCTTTGATTTTATTGGCGCAGAAAGTGTAATAACAGATAATCCTGAAATAATCAACGCTTGCGATAGAATTTTGCTTCCAGGTGTTGGCTCATTCGGTGATGCTATGGACTCAATGGCTAAAAGCGGACTCGTTGAAACTATTAAACAAAATGCTTTAAGTGGAAAACCATTTTTAGGTATCTGTTTAGGACTTCAACTTCTTTTTGAAGAGTCAGAAGAATCACCTGGGGTTAAAGGTCTTGGTATTTTCAAAGGTAAAATCAAAAAGTTTTCACCTGATATGGGTCTTAAAATCCCTCATATTGGTTGGAATTCTCTTAAAATTAAGCAAAATGATACCCTTTTTAAAGATATTCCTGAAAACAGTTATGTTTATTTTGTTCATTCCTATTATCTTCACGCAGAAGATGAAAATGATATTGCAACTGTAACAAACTACGGTATTGATTTTCATTCTGCAGTGGGAAAAAACAATATTTTTGCAACACAGTTCCACCCTGAAAAATCAGGTGATGTTGGTTTGCAGATTTTAAGAAATTTCGCATCAATGGAGGTTAATAATGTACGCTAAAAGAATTATACCTTGTCTTGATGTTAAAAACGGACGTGTCGTAAAAGGCGTAAGTTTTGTAAATATACGTGATGCAGGTGACCCTGTACAGTGTGCTATTGAATACAATAAAAAAGGCGCAGACGAATTAGTGCTTCTCGATATTACTGCTACTCACGAGGGTAGAGGTACAATGCTTGAAATTGTTCGTCAGGTTGCCGATAATATCTTTATTCCATTCACTGTAGGTGGCGGAATTCGTACTGTTGACGATTTTAAAGAACTACTCCGTGCAGGCGCTGACAAAATTTCAGTAAATTCTGCCGCTGTGAGAAATCCAAACCTTATTAATGAGGCTGCATATAAATTTGGTAGCCAGTGTGTAGTTTGCGCTATTGATGCTAAATGTAACGATAAGGGTTGGGAAGTTTATCTAAATGGTGGACGAATTCCAACTGGTATTGATGCCGTTAAATGGGCAGAAGAAGCAGTTAAAAGGGGAGCAGGAGAAATTCTCCTTACAAGTATGGATTGTGACGGGCAAAAACAAGGCTATGACAATAACCTTAATCGTGCAGTTTCCGAATGTGTAGGTGTGCCTGTAATTGCATCAGGTGGCGCAGGTGCAAAATCCCATTTTCTTGATGCTTTTAATGATGGTAAAGCCGATGCAGTACTAGCCGCATCACTTTTCCACTTTAACGAAATTCCTATTCTGGACTTAAAACACTATCTCAAAGACAACGGAATATCAGTTCGCTTATAATAAAACAAGGTGGGAGTTTACTCCCACCATTTTTTGTGTAAATTGGAGTTTGTCTAACTGTTTTATATGCGTTTTCTCGGCTCCCCTAAAAGGGGAGCTGTCGAGCGAATGCGAGACTGAGGGGTTTGTTTTGTTGGGAGTATAACCCCTCTGTCACTTCGTGACATCTCCCCTTTCAGGGGAGAC
>JAZLBG010000138.1:0-6002 GCA_045613585.1 Candidatus Fimenecus sp.
ACAAGCGAAAGAAAGAAAGAAATGCAATATATGGGTGCTGCTTACATGGCAGAAGGACTTGTTACTCTTGCTGGTAGCCGTCTCTACACATCAGCTGCATACACACCTAAGATGATTGACCAGGCACTTCAGTGCTTCGACAAAGTTTTTGCAAATGTTGCTGTTAAGCCATCTGCAAAATAAATCTTAAACTTTTTCGGGTGGATGAATTCATCTTCATCCACCTTTTATTAACCTATTAAATTGAGGTGATTTTAATGGATATTATGCAAGCAAAAGAAACTGTTATCAGAGCAGGTAAAGAACTTATTGCTGCTGGCCTTATTGCTCGTACATGGGGTAACATTTCTTGCAGAATCAGTGAAACACAGTTTGTAATCACACCTAGTGGTCGTGCTTATGAAACACTCACTCCTGAAGAAATCGTGCTTGTAAATATTGAAGACCTTGAATATGAAGGCGAAATCAAGCCATCAAGTGAAAAAGGTATTCACGCAGCTTGCTACAAACTTCGTCCTGAAATCAATTTTGTAATTCATACACATCAGGTAAACGCTTCAATCGTTTCTTCACTTGGTATGGACATTAACAACATTGAAGGCGAAAATGCACAGGTTGTTGGCACAAATCTTCCTATTGCATCTTATGGTCTTCCTGGCACAAAGAAACTTCGCAAGGGCGTTATTGATGCAATTACTCGTTCTGATGCAAAAGCGGCTGTTATGGCTCACCACGGTGCAGTTTGTATGGGTGTTGATTATGACGACGCTTTCAATGTAGCACAGAAGGTTGAAGATATTTGCGAACAGTATGTTATGGACAAATACACTTCACTTACAGGTAAGGTTGCAGAAAATCTTACAGCTATCAACGATTATGTAGTTGAAAAGTTTGTTAAGAAACCATCTACTGCTCCTGAATTCCCTGCATGTAAGAGTGAGCGTGACGGTTCAGTTTTCAATATTTCACTTGTTGATGGCGATGGTGCTATTACAAGAATTGACATTGAAACAGGTAACATTATTGCTGGTGATGCTTCAAACGAATCAATTGAGCTTCACCGTGCTGTTTACAAAAAACGTGAAGATGTTAACTTTATTTCTCATTCAAAAGACCCTTACACAGTTGCATGTTCAAAAATGGGCAAAACAATGCGTCCACTTATTGACGACTTTGCTCAGATTGTTGGTGTAAATGTTAAGAGTGCAAAATATGACCCTAACAACTCACTTGCAACTTCAAAGAAAGTTGTTAAGAAGCTTAAGGGCAGAAATGCAGTTCTTCTTGAGAATAATGGTGCTCTTTGTGTTGCTGGTAGTGAATATGATGCAGGGGCTATTGAGTTCATCACAAACAAAGGCGCAAAAATTCAGATTAGCGCACAGATGTTTGAAAAAGTTGAGCCAATTAACCCACTTGAAACAAGAATTATGCGTCTTGTTTACAAACTCAAGTATTCAAAACAAGCTGGTAAATAAACTAACATAAAAAATTAAGGAACTTCCCATTGGGAAGTTCCTTTTTTGTTTGATAAACGAAAATTTTATGATTATTATTTGTTGAGTTTCTTATCAATGCTAACATGTAAGAGCATTTCAATAACATATACAACTGCTACAATAATCGCACCATATGAAGTATCTGCACCATTTGATACGGAAAGGATATTACATATAAAGAATACAATAAGATTTATACCGCTGAAAATAATAGTTCTTTTCAACGCTTTCTTTCCCACTGAAAAAAGAGAAGAAATAATCACCATTAGTGAGAAAAGAACAATACAAACCATTGTGATGAATGGGAATAAATAAGATGGATTACTAAAATCAAAACCACCATTTATAATACCCATAATTACGCTTATGAGTGTAATGTTTGCGCCATCATTTGCCTTAAACATTGGCAAGCACATCCAAACAAGTGGACTAAACATAAGCACAAATCTTGTGATTTGCAAAGGTCCGCCAAAAGCAGAAGTTTTGATATTGTTTAATACTCTTTCAACTGCTTCTTGTTCTTTCATAGCTTGAATGTGGTCTTGTTCAAGGCGTTTATCTAAATCATAATAAACGAGATTTGTGCCACATTTAGGGCAATTCTGTTTCATATAGAAAGGCGAAAGTTTTTCGTTGCATTTTGGACAATTACTCATTTTCTGCACCTCCTGAAACTTCTTTTGAAATAACCGCTCTACGCTCTGTCATTTCTTCACGGACTTGTTTAAGTTTTTCACCTGTAAGGTCATACCAGATATATGGAATAAGTGGTAAAAGACCTAAAATAGCAGGGGCGAGTGTAAACATACCCCAAATAAGAGTATCTGTGTATTCATAAGCTTTTACAGTCATTGTTTCAGTTGCACTTATTGGCACAAATGTAAGACCAATTATAGGAAGAAGCAAGTTGCCTATTGTACCTGAAATTGAGCCTGTAAGCTTGCCAACAAATGTAAGTACTGAGAATGAAACACCCTCGTTTCTTTCACCTGTTTTCCATTCCATATAGTCAATTGTGTCACCAATCATTTCAGTTGGAATAACCATATTGATTGTATTGAACATACTGAAAAGAAGATTTTGTATCATTAAAAGAGGTACAACAACCCAAAGATTTGTAAAGAATTTAAGACCGATAATAAATACAAGTGTACCCATAATAAGTCTTACAAATCCGTTAAGGAAAATAATTTGTCTGTTATCAAATCTTTGTTTGATTTTAGGAATAAGAAGATATGTAATAAATCCTAAAATTGTACCAGGCAAATAAACAATAATTGTAAGTGAGTTCATCTGCACAACTTCTGAATAGTAATATGCCTGGAAAAATCCGCCAATACCACCAATTGCAGCAAGAACGTTACCGATAACAATCAAAAGTAAAGGCTTATTTCTGATAAGTGCCTTAAATCCGTCAAGAACACTTGGCTCTTTAACTGTCTGAACGACTCTTTCTTTAGTGCAGATACCTGAAAGTGAGAAAAGAGCCATACCAAATGTGCCCGAAATTACAGCCATAAGCAAGAACACTTGTGAAAGTGAAAGTGGAATTACTCCATTATTACTTAAGTCCATAAGAACTGTAAGAATTGTTGTTGAAAGTCCACCAATGAGACCTGAAACAAAACGAGCAGATGAAATAACGCGTGTTCTGTCAGAAGGGGAAGGGCTTATTGCTGCACTCATTCCCCAGAATGGAACATCACCAAGTGTGTAGAAAAGCTCCCATATAAAATATGTTATGAACATATATATGATTTTTGCTGTTGTTTCTGCATTTGGCCCTAAAATCTGTGGGCCTGCAAAAAGCGCAATAGTAGCAAGACCTAAAGGAATAGGAACAATTAACAGATAAGGACGAAGTTTACCATATCTTGTTCTTGTTCTGTCAATAAGTGAGCCCATAAGAGGGTCGTTTATGGTGTCCCAAAGACCTAAAAAGAGCATCATTGCTGCAACTGCTTCTGGTGGAACTCCAAAAACCTTTACAAAGAAAAGTGAAAGATAACTACCTGCAATAATGTTATAGCCGAAGCATTGACCAGCATTAGCTATGCCATAAGCCACAGTTTCTTTAACACCAACATAACGGATATCGCTTTTGTTTTCAGCCATAATTATTTTCTCCTTCCCTTATTTCTGTGACGGAGAGCACCGCCTTTATCGTTAAGAAGATATGAGTTTTTACAGTTAAGATATGTAATTTTTTCTTTAATGTTTTCTTTGTAATCGAATCTTCGACCACTGATTTTATCATAAAGGTCACAGCTAAGTGTGCATTCTGTAGTTTCCATATCTGCAGTAACTGCAAGAATTAAAACTTCACGGTCAACAGGTAATGTAAGTTTGTTGTCAGTAACATCTACTTCTACATTCCAGAAGAATAACTGTTCACACTGTGCATCACCATTGTTTGTATGTGAATGTGTAAATTCATAAGCTAATTTACCTTCTTTTGTGAATGCAACTTCTTTGAAATCGTATAAATCCCAACCTGCATAATATTCACGAATATCGTTTACCTTATATGCACGATTGCCAAGTTTTACAAATTTATCTCTATTAAGTGATGCCATAAGAACATACACTTTCTTTGTGTCAGTAGGAAGTGACAAAGACTGACCACCACAAACCATCGCTTTGCCTGAAATTTCAAAAGGAATACCATTTGAGATAATTCTGTCAGGTGTAATTTCTTGTGGAATTGTCTTGTTTATTACTGGTAAAGTGCCCATTGGCTTTGTATTAGTTGAGAATGCATTAATGTTATTAATGATTTCAACTTTTTCAGTTGTAGATTTTGTATCTGCTTTCTTTACTTTAAGTGCAAATGACTTGATTTCATAAGGCTTTAAGTCAAATACAAGTTTTCCATCAACAAGAGTAATATCATCAATATGCTCTTCTGATGCATAAATTTCGCGAGCAGATAAAATCTCACTATTAAGTGAAAGAGTAACACCTTTTTGCTCTTGTTTTTCACTTTCGTTAACACGAATAACGATTTCATCACTGTTTTCAGCTTTTTTAATTGCACGGATTACAGCGTTGCCTGTAAGGCTACCGAATGAGTGTTCACTACCGAGTGAGCCTTCGTGGTTTGAACAAACAAAGCTTGCCATAGGCATTACAAAATTGCGAGCCTCTGTTTGTGTATCGTGTGAAACAGTGCCTTTATGAGAATAAATACCATAAGAATAGCGGTTAAGACCTAACTCCATCATTGACTGCATACTGTCAACCTTATAGTTTTTAAGTGGAGTATGCATTAAAGTGAGACGAAGTGTGTTGTCGTCAAATTTATCCCAACCATATTTGCATTCACTGATAATTGAAACGCCAAACTCTTTGCTATTGTCAGTAATATCTGCCCATTTCTGTGCAGGCACTTCGAAAAGTTTGTCATTCATATTACCACGCTTGATTGCGCCAAGTCCCAAGTCATAAGTAGCAACAGGATTTGTAGCAGTAAGTGGGAATACTTCTTTTGCAAGGTGACGTTTGCTACGCCACTCTGTTTCAGTATAAACTTCAACAACGTTTCCACCCTTGCTTAAAGCTACAACTGATGTAAACGTACTGTCTTTATGAGTTTTTACAATCTGAAGAGCAACTCTGCAAGGACCATTTTCAATAACTTTAATTGTTTTGATTTTTGCAGTGTGTTGTGGTTCACGGTTTAATTCTTCAAAGTTTAATTCCCATGCAGGCCAATCTTTACTACCATTGTAATCAAAAATTCCTGTTGTAATAGGTGCTTTAAGAAGTTCAACTTTTAAATCCTTATCAAGAATTGAAGAAATATCGCCATTTGCATTGATTTTTACAGTGTATTTTTCATTTTGAAGTTCATTAATTGATACAGAAAGTTTTGATTTAACAGAACACTTTTTCATTCTTAAATCAAAAACTTTATAACCCATTGGTGGTACAGTAACGTTCATAAGAATTGTTGCAACGCCAAACTGAACATTAGAAATTTGAGCAGGGTATTCTTTCCCATCTGCATCATAAACAGTAACATTTTTGCCACAATTTTTTGCAGGGATTTTTACAGTAATAACACTTGTACGCTCATATTCCATAGGGTTGTTTACTACAACTGCAACCCCTTTTGCAAAAGATGTGTCAAGAAGTGATGCAATTCGTTTTACTGCACCTTCATATTCATTTGTGAATTGATTAAGTGACATTGCATAATCGTTCCAACTTCTGCGATATGCACGTTGAACTGATGTGCCAGGTAAATCGTCGTGGAATTGGTGTGCAATAACGCGTTTCCAAGCCTTTGTAAGCTCTTCTTGTGGGTATTCATAACCACCAACCAAATTTGCAGTAACACAAGCGCGTTCTGCCATATCTGCAATTTCTTCATTTCGTCTGTTCCAACGCTTACCAATAGCGCGAGAAGTGTAGCCACCAACCGCGTGGTTTGTCATAACAAGTTCATTGTTCCATACAGGAAGTTTCTGCTTTGTTTCTTCAGGTAAAGCATCAATATCA
>JAZLBG010000139.1:0-7306 GCA_045613585.1 Candidatus Fimenecus sp.
TGATATGCACCCCAAAAGTTAGACACTTTTGGAGGTGCATATTTTCATGTCAAAAAAAGGAACAAAACAACAAAAGTATAGTGCAGAATTCAAAATAGGTGTTATAATAGATATGCGAGGACACCATTTAGGATACAGAGAAACAGCACGAAAATACCAGTTAAGAGAAGATGGTAGTGTAGTTGATATGCTTAAAAGGTGGGAACGCATATATTTGGAAGAAGGAGCCGAAGGTCTAATGAAAGAAAGACGAGGCAGAGCTTGTTCCGCTAGCGGAACAAGGAAAGGCAGACCACCTAATTTAGATAAAAAGGTAGAGGAAGATTTAATAGCCGAAAACCAACGACTTCGTATGGAAATAGAATACTTAAAAAAACTCGATGCCTTAGTTCAGAAAAGATTGCAAGAGGAAAAGAAAAAGCAGCCATAGTCAATGAATTAAGGCAAAGTTATCCATTGAATGACTTGCTGCAATTGTCAGGTCTTGCTCGAAGTACATTTTATTACTATCTGAAACATCAAAATGAAGATAAATATGAAAAAGAAAAACAAGAAATAGTTAACATATTTAATGAAAACAAAAGTAGATATGGATATCGTAGAATTACCGTTGCTATGCATAACAAAGGTTATGTAATTAACCATAAAACCGTATTAAAACTAATGAATAGTCTTGGTTTGAAAGGAAAACAACGCAAAAACGATAAATATCATTCTTACAAAGGCACTGTTGGTAAAGTTGCAGACAATTTGCTCAAAAGAGATTTTTATGCAGAAAGACCATTTGAAAAGATAACAACAGATGTTACTCAATTCAAAATTGGTGATGAAAAAGTTTATTTATCACCTGTTATGGATTTGTTTAACAGAGAAATTATATCGTATTCTATTTCAACAAGTCCTAATTTATGGCAAATACGAGAAATGTTAGCTGGGTTATTTGAAAAGTTACCTGCTGATGCAACACCAATATTCCATTCAGACCAAGGTTGGCAATACCAACATGCTGAATACCAAAGATTATTAGCAGAACATAATATCACACAAAGCATGTCACGTAAGGGTAACTGTATGGATAATGGTGCTATGGAAAACTTCTTTGGTAGACTTAAAGTTGAAATGTTCTACGGCGAAAAATTTGAAAGTGTTAACACTTTCATTGATGAATTAAAAAATTACATAGATTACTACAACAACGAAAGAATTTCCTTAAAACTAAAAGGAATGAGCCCGGTACAATACCGAACTCATTCTCTATCAATTTAATATTTTATTTTGTCTAATCTTTGGGGTTCACTTCAACGAAGTCCCTTTTGATTATTAAAATACTCTTCCATGGTCATATTTATCATTAAATGCAACTCCAAAATTCTTGCATCTAAAATCTACCCAAGCAGAATCGTTTGATAACTTGTCGCCATCCGTAAAGTTTTTTATAGCATCAAAATCCTCTTTAAGCCAACCATCAAACCAGTCGATAATATAACCTGAATATTTTTCAGGATTTGTGCTACACGTTGTGTGAATACCACCATTGAGTGATGCATAAACAGAAGCACAATTTGCAGTTTCATATGCAGGTACAATCCATTGTGAAGGTAAAACGATTAAGTCATTAGTACCCGCAATAAAGAATGTTGGGGTTCTGAGTGGTTCAACTTCAGAAGTATAGTTACTACCTGCAATTGAAACTACACAGTCAATTCGTGAGTCTGCAACGGCGGCATTTACTGAACTTCTGCCACCTTGTGAGTGTCCCATAACCCCTATCTTATTTGTGTCAATCTTGTTATAGAAGATGTCATTTTTATCGTTGTTTTTGCTTAAAATAAAGTCAATAGATGCAATTTGAGCAGTACCATCAGCTGACATTGATTCATCACAAGCAACAACTATGTAGCCACCCTTTGCAATTTCAATAAGTAACTTGTCATAAAATCCTGATGTTACCATTGTGCCATTGGCCCATGCAATTACGGGATAAGGTTTTGAAATTACATCAATATTGTCAGGGTAGTAAACAGTTTGCGTTGCAGAATCAGTTTTATATTCTTTAGTTTTTATTGATTTAATTGATGTATCAATAATAGGCTTTTTAGTAGTGGATTCTGGTTGTTTGGTAGTTACTTCTTGTTTTTTAGTTGTGGTTTCAGAAACATTTGTTGTATTTTCTTGTTTTGTGGTGGTAGTTGTGTTTTGAACAGAAGATGTTTCATTGTTGTTTGTAGTGCTTTCAGTTTGAGGCATTGGTGAGGTTGTACTTGTATTGTCGTTAAATAGGTTGTCAAATATATTGCTTTCAGTAGTTGAAGTTGTAGTTGTATTTGTAGGCCCATTTTTACCGCAACCAACTGAAAAAACAAGTAAAACTAAGCATAAAAATAAAGCAATAAATCTTTTCATTTTAAACACCTCTGCCTAAAATATAACATAAATACTATTGTTAGTCAACAAACTCAAATTTATCCAACAAAAAAGCGGGTGAGTATCCCGCTTTTTGTGTTTCATTAAAGTTTAGAATAACCGTGGCAATTTATAAGAGCATCTAATTTTTTACCCTCTTTACAAAGTGGACATTCATGTGATGACACACTGAAATAGTCAGGTAAATCTTTAGGGTTAAATACTGAATTTACTTCATAACCATCACAAGTATCACTTGTTGCGAAAATTGATGCAACGCCCACAACGTCACCACCATAATATTTAATAGCTTCAATAGCAGATTTTGCAGTGTTACCAGATGCCACAGAAACTGCAGAAACAAGCACATGCTTACCTTTAATCATTGGCACAATGTTATCACGGAAAATAATCTGTGAACCATTAACGATTTCAGGAGTAACAATGTAAATTGTCTGGTGAGCATTAATGTTGATATAGTCCTGCTTTGTAAGCTCGTCAGCAATACATGTGCTTATAACTTCAGTACCGTCAAGGCAAAGAATAGTATCAACAATTTTATTGCTGTATTTGTGATTTTTGCAAAGTTCGTGAGCAATTGCTTTTGCCTCAGAAAGACGGGATTTCTGTGCAGCAACGTCAATGTAGTAATTGCTGTGTGAACTGTTTGTTGCGAAGTGACCTCTTGCAACGCGAAGGAACAAGTTGTTCTGATTTGTCTTGATTTTTGTAATGCTTGTTGTTGGCATAAAAATCCCCCTTAAAATTATAGTGTTTTTTATGTTTTTTATTTTAACCTAAAATTGCACGAAAATCAATAAAAAGTAACAAAAAAAATATAAAAATATATAAATTTTTGTACGATTTGCCTTTTTCTATGGATTTTCACACTGTTTACCCGTATGGTCAATGTAAAAATCTTCTTTATAAATCAAATCATTAATAGAAACGAATGAATAGCCTTGTTCGGATAATTTTGTCAAAATTTCGTCAAGTGCAGGGGCGGTGTTTTCTACTCCGTTATGAAAAAGCACAATTGAACCATTCCTTGTACCCTTTATAACTCTACTCACAATTTCCTCTGTCGAAATCTTCGTGTAGTCGAGAGAATCACAACTCCATTGCACCATTGTCATATTAAGCTCTTTGCATACATCAAGACTTTGGTCGGTGTAGTCACCTGATGGAGCTCGCACAAGGGTTACGGGTGCACCAGTTATAGTTTCAAGTTTTTTGTTACAGTTTACAATTTCTTTTTTGATTTCTTCTCTTGAGCATTTTGAAAATGCCTTGTGAGTGTCAGAATGGTTAGCAATTGTATGTCCTGCATTATAAAAAGCCTTTACGCTTTCGGGGAATTTCTCTGCCCAGTCACCAACGATAAAAAACGTAGCTTTTGCATTGTGTTTTTTAAGAATTTCTATGATTTCGTTGGTATCTTGGTTAGTCCATGCTGCATCAAATGTTATGGCAATCTTTTTTTCAGCAGTATCAACTGAATAAATTGGCAGTTTTCGTGTTGTTGCACTGGCGGATGTATTTCTATTGAAAAATAGCCCTATAATTACTGCAATAGCAAAGGTTATACATAAAATACCAACAAATTTTTGTTTTGAAACAGTCCACATAAACATAAAAAATCCCTCCTGTAAAATATACGGGAGGGAATAATATTTATGTATTGATTTTATGATTATTTGCGAAGAGATGCAATTTCGTTTGCAATAAATTCATCCATTGATGGTTGTTCTTTCATTTGCTTTTTAAGGTCTTTACCAACAATAAGGTTAAGCACAAAGTTGATTGCAAAAAGAACACAACCTACAACAAAGCCTATTCCAAGACTGCATTCAGTAACAATACCACCGCCAAGACTAGCGCAAGCAGATGTGAACTGTGCAAAGAATACAGCAGCAACGCCCCAAGAAATTGTACTGATAAGGTTAAGTGCAATATTAAGTCTGTAACGAAGTTTAATACCTGCAATTAAAAGTACAAAGAAGTTTGAAACACCGCAAACAACTGCAACAAGTAAAAGTGCGCAAGCAATAACAACTTTAAGTGCTGCATCACCAACAACTTCACCGCCAATAAGTTTTAACACGCTTCCGATATCAACTTTAAGAAGATAGTTAAGAACAAAAGTCAAGAATGAAACGGATTCTGAACTTTCACGGAAAGGAAGTGTAAGTGTAAAATTATAAAGTGGAAGCACAAGTGCAATAAGCGGAGCAAATGTCATTACAAGACGAACAATACGAAGCTTTGAGCCTGCAACGGCACTCTTAAAGTTTGCAGTTTTGTAGTGCATTTTTGCAAAAGCATTTTCTGCAAAATCAGCATCTTCATTAAGTCTTTTTTCCCATTGATAGTTAGGAATATTTGTTCCACACTTAGGACATTCTGCCTTAGCATTCCAGATTTTAAGTGTGTGTCCACATTGAGGACATTTAGAAGCCATAAAATCAACTCTTTCTTTTTAACGATTAAATAATATTATACTATAATTATTTTTGTTTTGCAAGTCTAATAACATTCCATGAAAGCGGTTTAAGATTAACAGTAAGATTTTTACCGTTAAAATCAGGATTTTCTGCCTTGAATGGCTTAACAGCAGTCTTGATTGCACTGTTTTCAGCCTTAATATCAAAACCACTCATTTCAATATGTTCAACTACCTTGAAGTTTTCAAAATCAAGAAGAGAAACATCAAAAAGAATATCTTCTTCCATATTTCTGTTAACTGCAAAGATTGTAAGATTTTCTTTATCTTCACTGATAGTAGCAATACTTTCAATGTCAGGTACATCTGTAAATTCTTTTGTATCTTGTTTAGGTGATACAACTCTTGCATCAAGAGTATAACCACGACCATAGTTTGAAAGGTGCATAAATGGATAGAAAATTGTCTGTTCCCAACATGCGCCACCATTTTCAGTCATAATTGGTGCAATAACATTTACAAGCTGTGCAAGACAACCAATTTTAACGCGGTCAGCGTGTTTTAAAAGTGTCATAAGCATAAGTGCTACTAAAAGTGCATCTTCAAAGTTGTAAATATCTTCAAGTTGATGAGGGGCTGTACTCCATTTTTCAAAAGGTGCACCATTTGAGTGGTACCATACATTCCATTCATCAAATGAAAGGTTAACTGTATGCTTTGAGCGTTTTTTAGCCTTTATGTAGTCGCAAATACAGATAACTGAACTGATAAACTCGTCCATTTTCAAATTCTTTGCAAGGAATGATGGTGTATCATTTTCATGATTACCAAAGTAAATGTGAAGTGAAAGATAGTCAACCTTGTCATAGGCTAAATCAAGAGTTGTTGCTTCCCATTCACCAAAAGTGTGCATATCACGAGATGCACTACCACAAAGCACAGTTTCAATTGATGGGTCAGTCCATTTCATAACCTTTGAAGCTTCAGCAGCACATCTGCCATATTCATAAGCAGTTTTGTGACCGATTTGCCAGTCACCATCCATTTCATTACCAAGACACCAAAGCTTGATGTTGTGAGGCTCTTCATAGCCGTGTGAGCGACGAAGGTCACTCCAATAGCTACCAGATTTATGGTTGCAATATTCAACAAGGTTTCTTGCTTCTTCAGGACCACGAAGTCCAAGATTTACTGCCATCATAGGTTGTGAGTTTGCTTTTTTACACCATTTTGCAAATTCGTTTGTGCCAAAAAGGTTAGGTTCTGTAACGCCCCAAGCAAGTTCAAGTTTTTTAGGACGAAGTTCAACAGGTCCAACACCATCTTCCCAGTTATAACCTGAAACAAAGTTACCACCAGGGTAACGGACGATAGGTACATTGAGTTTCTTAACCTTTTCAATAACGTCCTTACGGAAACCGTCTTCATCAGCAGTAGGGTGGTCAGGTTCGTAAATACCGCCATAAACCGCTCTGCCTAAATGCTCAATAAATGAGCCGTAAATTCTTTCGTCAATTTTTGCACCTGTAAATTCAGATACAAGTGACATCTTTGCCTTTTTCATATTATAAACCACCTTTAGGGTTATTTTATCATAGGTATTATATTTTAAGCACATAAGTGCATTAAAATCGAGGTTGAGTTGTTATTTACAAGTATGACAAGTGAATTTATAGCAAAATTCATTACACTTAGGGCAATTTTTATCTTTTACGAATTGGACGCAAGTTCCACTGGTTCCGTCATCTGCTTTTTTGCCGCAATCTTCACAATATTTAAGCTCTTCAAGCTCTTCTTGTGATATGTATCCACGGCCGCAATAAGGGCAGAATTGGTTTTTTTCGTGGTCAAATCTTTTACCACACTTATTATTTATACAAGTTACCATATTAACTGTATTTCCAGAATTGTTTTCTGTTGTGGTGACAGGTTTCTTTGTAGTAGTTTCAGGCTTCTTAGTCGTAGTTACAGGTTTCCTTGTAGTAGTTTCCTGCTTTTTAGTGATTGTTTCGGTTTTCTTTGTTGTAGTCTCTTCCTGAGTTTTTGTAGAGGTCTCAGAACTCTCTTCGGTTGTAGTAGTTGTAGTGGTGCTTGTTTCTGTAGTTGTGGTTGTTGTAGTGCTTTCTGTAGTTGAAGTTGTATTAGTATCTTCATCAGTTTTACCGCAACCAACACAAGCAATTAAAATTGTAAAAACTAAAGTTAATGATAAAAGTTTTTTCATAATCACATAGCCCCTTTTCTTTTAATTATAACACCACGCCTCACCATTTGCAATTACATATATAATATTTGTTAAACAAATTTGAGTTTGTCGGACTCATTGAATGGTGTTGTTTTGCCTCCCTCTGACGAGGTGCGGGGTGTCCGGTGGACACCTCTGCAAAGCAGAAGCACCGACCGAACCGGCAGGTGAGAATTAGGTGGCAACGCGTTAGCGTTGACGGAGGGAGAGATAGG
>JAZLBG010000140.1:0-2027 GCA_045613585.1 Candidatus Fimenecus sp.
AATATCTTTGAAATCAGTTGTTGCCGGTACTTCAAGGTCTAACGCACGGTAAAGCATTAAAGAGAATTGATAGCGAGTTGTTTTGTTATATGGGTTGAATTTTTCGCTTTCTTTGAAAATACCTTTAGAGTATAAGTTAACGATAGCGCTATAGTTATCTAATTTTTGAATATCAGTGAATGGGTTTTGCTTACCACCGAATTGTAATTGAACTTTATGCTTTGTATCATAGTTTACACCTGCAACATTCACTTTCACATCTACTGTTGCTGTATAAATTTTTGATGTGTCTGTTGTTTTGATTGTGTAAATTTTAACTGTGTTTTTGTCTACTACTTCTTCAGATTTCAGCGCAACTGTTGCCCCTTCTACTTCAAAGCCTTGTAAAAATTGACCTTGAGGGAATACTACATCAATACCTTCATCTGTTACTGTTGCTGTATTTGATAAGTACACACCAGCCATAATAGATAATTCATTAGAGCCGTCTTTGTATACATATACAGGAACTTCTTCAGTTGCTGGTGCTTGTTCTTTTTCAGGTAAATCTAAGCCTTTATCAACAGCAATTTTGAAGTCATACCATTTATCCATATTAGCTGCTGGTACAACAACATGTAACTTAGCTGTTGTTAATTCATTTAAAGATACTAATGGTAAACGAACAACATGCGGATATTTTTCTACTGAACCAGATACTGTTTCAGCTTTCACATATTCATCACCAACAAGTACTTGATATTCAGTAATCATACCATTTGATTTTTCTGTAGCACTAACTTCTAAGAAGTACTTTCCATCTTCAACAACTAACGTTGCTTTTGACTCTAATTGACCCGTAATTGCCTTATAATTACCTTCATCCGTTTTCGGATTATACGCATCAAATGTTACTTCATATTTACCATCTGCAATTTCACCATAAGGAGTAGTCGGTTTTGCAGGTGTTTCTTCTTCAGGTTTTTCTTCCTCTACTTCTTTAATTGAATCTGCATCTGGCGTTAAAGTTGCTTTAAATTCTCCTGTAACATAAGGAGATTCAATCGCAAAGTCTACTGCAACCGGTGCATAATCAGCTGATACAGGAATTAATACCTGTTTTTTGCCCTCGACTTCATGTAACGCTGTTTTTCCATCAACTGTTACAGCTGTAATCATACCAAGCATTGCATCAGAAAGATTTAATTTAATGAATTGTTGACCATCTTCCTCTTGTAACGTACCAGGACCTTTTATGTATTTCGCTAACTGTCCTGATTCTTCTTGCACAGTGAAATCAATCGTTTTTGTTACTTGTGCCTCTGTGCTACGTGATGTACCTGCTTCTGTTGTTACTGAACCATTTGTATCTGCAGATGCTACTACCGGTGCGATTGCTGATACTGCCATTAATGACGCTAATGCTAATTTTGTTTTACGTTTTTTTGCCATGTTTATTTCCCCCTGAGCTTCTAATTTGTTTTTGTTTGTTTTGTGCGAATAAATAGTATCGCTGCTGCCATGAATGCCACGATATACATGATTGGCAATGCATCGCTCGTCTCTGGATTCTCTACCTCTTCAGAAGATTCGACATCCTGCTCATTTGAATTGGCCACTTCATTTTGTGAAGTATTTACCTCATTATCTGTTGGCTTTGACTGTTCATTGCTTGAGGCATTATTCGTTGCTACTTCATTATTTTGAGAAGGCTGTTTATTTGAAGAAGTATTACTTCCTGACGACGGCTGATTATTTGTTGTATTGCTAGGTGGTGTAGTTACATTTGGTTGCGCTTCTGGTAATCCTGATCCATCAAATACAAAATCAACACTATAAGAATGATGGTAATCAATATCATCAATGTCAATTTTCATTGCAACTGTTGGCTTTAATGAAGAGATATTGAACTGCACAACACGTTGGTCTGCTGCTGGATTGGAACTGATTACAGTTGCTCCACCTGGCGGGTTAAATTCTGTTACCCATGCGCTATTCTTAATCGTTAATTGAACTGTCATTTTACCGTTATTCACGATTAATTTAGC
>JAZLBG010000141.1:0-20814 GCA_045613585.1 Candidatus Fimenecus sp.
CTTTAATTGATTTATTTTAACAAACACACCTTGTAGGGTCGGGACTCTGTGCCCGACCGCAAAACTTTAATAATCTACGGGCAGGCACTTAAGACCTGCCCCTACAAGAGTCCTTTTCTTTGTGAAACTTCTATAATTGCAACGCAGTTCCGAAATTACGAATTACGAATTACGCATTACGAATTGTTTTTCCCCGATAAATTATAATTTGCTAAATGGTTTAATTATTTATTCCCCGCAAGCGCAGGTTGGTCTGTAGCTATCTTTTAAGCAACCCTCTTTTGGCGGGAAAAATTCATCAATTGGGAATTGAATTTTACGGAATGCATCACAAGGATTATCTGTATCACAGTTGCATTCTTTACTTGGCACACAGAAATCATATGCAGGAATAAGCATTTGCACATCTCTTTCGAGTTGAACAATTGTGAAAATACCAAGCGTAACTGTAACTGCTTTTTCAGGGTCTTTTTCACAAGGGTCAAAGCATCCGTCAAAGCAACGGCATACACATTTAGGAATGCGAGATGGTTTGCAGCAAGGGTCAAGGTGACAACAATCACAAACTCTGCAAAGCTTTGCATCAAGACAAATAGGGTCAACAGTCTGCACCTTTGCTCTTGGATTTGTGCTTACCATATCAAGTTGCTCATCAACATCACCACAAGCAAATTCAGATGAGAACACTTTCACATTCCCCTCTGAACCATAAAGAATGCATTTTTTACTGAATGTTGCAAGTCCCTCAATCATTGTAGGTGCATTTGTGTGTCCGCAGAAAACATCAAGACAAACTTTGAAATAATAGGTAATATCAACAGAATAAAAACCTCTGTTAAAAGGAACTCTTTCAACTTCAATAAAGGCGTTAAGTACTTCTGCACCACGGCAACGGACATTTGTTGCACGGTCAACAACGCATTGAGCAGAGTCTGTGAAATAAACTCTTAAATCTTCAAGACAATCTTTGTCTGCGCAAGAGTCATAAACTCTGTTAGTGTCAATGCAAACAGCTTCTTTTATTTTTGATGGTACATTACAGTTTTTGTTTTCTGACATCAGTATTCCTCCTAAAAAATATTGTCAACTGACAGTACCATTGTATGTGGATTATTAGCAAGTGTTACAAAATGATTATTAACAAATGAATTCGTAAGAATTCAATTCATGGAGCGTAAGTGAGAAATCATGGCGGAACCAATTCATGCGTAGCAAATCATTATAAAATGAATTGCAACTTCGTTGCATGAATTGATTTCATCATTAATTGTGATAAATCACATGATTTGCACCTTTGGTGCATTTTTGTAAATATGAAGATAAATTTATTTTGTTACAAAAGAAAATTAATGCTTTCTGCTCTTTATAATAATTATTTATATTCTTATTTATATATTATTTATTGGGTGTAATTTTTACACTGGTCGGGTGCAGTTTTTACACTGGTCGGGTGTAGTTTTTACACTGGTCGGGTGCACTACATAATTTACCTTTTTTTACAAAATAGTTGTTAATCATAAAAAAGTATGTTAAAATATTATGATTAAACTTTTCTGTGGTTAGAAGGCGTAACTATGGCAGTATTAAAAGATGTAAAAAGAATTGTTGTAAAGGTTGGTACATCAACTCTTACATACAGTACAGGTAAAACAAATATAAGAAGAATGCACAAGCTTGTAAGTGTGCTTTCTGATATTGTGAATTCAGGAATTGAGGTAGCACTTGTTACAAGTGGTGCAATCGGTGTTGGTGTTGGCAAATTGGGTCTTAAAGAAAAACCTGCTGACACAGCGGGAAAGCAAGCTGCGGCTACAATCGGTCAATGCGAATTGATGTTTATGTATGACAAGCTTTTTGGTGAATATGGTCATACAGTAGGACAGTTGCTTATTACAAAGAGTGACGTTGAAAATGACGAGAGAAGACAAAATCTGGTTAACACATTCAACAAATTGTTTGATTTTGGTGCAATTCCAATTATTAATGAAAACGATAGCGTTGCAGTTGAAGAAATTGTTTATGGTGATAACGATTCACTTTCTGCAATCGTTGCAAAGCTTATAAATGCAGATGCACTCATAATTCTTTCGGATATTGATGGACTTTACGACTCAAATCCAAACGAAAACGAAGATGCAAAGTTGATTCCTTTGGTAACTGAAATTGATGATGAATTATATAAAATCGCAGGTGGCAAAGGCTCAATGCTTGGTACTGGTGGTATGGTTACAAAGCTTCATGCGGCAGAAATTACTATGGCTGCAGGAATTGATACAATCGTTATGAATGGTGAAAATCCAACAGAGATATATAAGGCACTTGACGGAAAGCAAGTCGGCACATTCTTTAAAGGTAAGTGATTATAATGCTCACAGAAATCGGTAAACGAGTAAAAGATGCATCTGTTTCTTTGGCTGTTGCATCAACTGAAGATAAAAATAGAATACTTAAGGCTATTGCAACAGCTCTTCGTGATAATTGTGATAAAATTTTGGAAGCAAATGCTCTTGACCTTAAAAATGGCAGAGATAATGGTATGGCAGAGTCCCTTTTAGATAGACTTATGCTTAACGCTGACAGAATTGAGGGTATGGCACAGGGCGTTGAGGGTGTAATCTCACTTCCGGACCCTGTTGGCAGAGTCCTTTGGGAAACCCAACGACCAAATGGTATGAAAATTCAGAGAGTCAGCACTCCTTTAGGTGTAATTGGCATTATTTATGAAGCAAGACCTAATGTTACAAGTGATGCAGCAGCATTAGCTATTAAATCAGGTAACACAGCGATTCTTCGTGGTGGCAAAGAGGCATTTAACTCAAATTCTGCTATTATGGACATTATGCGCAAAGCAGTTGAAAATGCAGGGTTTAATCCTGACATTATTGAGCTTGTACGCGACACTTCAAGAGAAAGTGCAACGGCGCTTATGCGAATGAATTCTTATGTTGATGTGCTTATTCCTCGTGGTAGCGCAAAACTTATTAACGCAGTTGTGCAGAATTCAACTGTGCCTGTAATTGAAACAGGTGCAGGTAACTGTCATATCTATGTTGACGAATTTGCAGATATTGATATGGCTGCTGAAATTGTATATAATGCAAAAACTCAAAGAATTTCTGTTTGCAACACTGCTGAAAGTTTGCTTATACATAAAAATATTGCCGAGTTTGCACTTATTGCAATCAAGGCAAAGTTAGATGAGAAAAATGTTATTCTTTATGGTGACGAAATTGCAAGAGAGATTTGCCCTGATATAGAAAAAGCAACAGAAGATGATTGGGCAACAGAATATCTTGACTACAAAATGTCAGTTAAAATTGTTTCTTCATTAGAAGATGCAGTTAAACATATAAGAAAATACTCAACAGGTCACAGTGAAAGCATTGTTACTGAAAACATTGAAAATGCAGAAAAGTTTATGAATATGGTTGATTCTTCTGCAGTTTACCACAATGCAAGCACTCGTTTTACTGATGGTGGTGAATTTGGTTTTGGTGCCGAAATTGGTATTTCAACACAAAAACTTCACGCTCGTGGACCTTTAGGACTTCCACAACTTAACTCATTTAAATATAAAATCTATGGTAACGGTCAGGTAAGGTGATTTTTATGGCAGAAACAAAGAAAAAGCATAAGGGTACACATAAATTTGCATTCCCAATAGGTTGTATTATCATATTACTTGCAACAATCGGTCTTGTAACTGTCGTTCTTTCAGCAGTAAAAGGGATTGACACTGCAATTGACAAATCAAAGCATTATGAAGAGTATGAAAAAATTCTCACTCCTGTTGTGCTTATTGACCCAGATGCTTTTGATGATGTTACAAAAGCAAATATGAGTCAGCTTATTGAGATTTCAATCTGGTCACTTCTTAAAAGTGATATTGACCCTGATACATTTGAAAGTACAGAAAATGGACTTTTAATTCCAAAATCTGCAGTTGAAGAAGAATTTGTTGAATTGTTTGGTACAGAAGTTGCACCTGTGCATGCAACAATTGATGGTTATGCTCTTGAATTTCAATATGATGCAAAAACAGAAGCTTATACAGTTCCTCTTACTGGTGTTACTCCTGTTTATATTCCAAAAGTTATTGACAAAACAACAACTACAGACACAGTTGTGTTGACAGTTGCTTGCCTTGCGGGTGACGCTTGGGAACAAGACGAAAATGGTGATATGGTTGAGCCATCACCAGATAAGTATATTAAGATTACACTTCGTGAAAAAGACGAAAATCTTTATATCTCAGCACTTCAAAGTACAACAACTCCTGAAGTTGTAACAACAGAGAAAACAACTGAAACAACTACAGAAAGTAAAGAACTTATGGACCAGGCAGATGTGGTTGCAAAAGAGTCAACAACTACTGCAGAAGAAGACACATCAGGTGAAAGTGAAACGGGAGAGAATGAAAGTTCAACTGATACTGAGTCAACATCTGCAGCAGAATAAATATATCAAATCCGTTGACAGTATAAGGCTTTTAAAAAGCAGGTGCTTACCATATACTTTTTGCAACAGTTATTTTAGTATATTTTATGTAATTTTCACGGACAAGTGACAATATTAAATTTATAAATTATTTTAGTGAGGTAAATTTATGCTTCAGTTTGAAGAATTGAAACTCCGACTTATTGCACATGAAGAAGAACTTGCAAACCTTGCAGATGCTTTAGGTCTTGAAAAAATGAAAAGTGAAATTGCTGTTCTCGAAGAGCAACAAGCACAAGAAGGATTCTGGGATGACATTCAGAATTCACAGAAAGTTTTACAGCGTACAAGTATGCTCAAAAATAAGGTCGAGGCTTATGAAAGACTCAAAACGGACTATGAAGATGCTCTTGTTATGATAGAACTTGCAGACGAAGAAGAGGACGAAAGCCTTGTTGACGAATGCACTCAGGGTGTTGATAAATTTGAAAAAGACCTTGATGCACAAACTCTTGCAACACTTCTTACAGGGGAATATGACTCTAAAAATGCAATTCTTACATTCCATGCAGGTGCAGGTGGCACAGAGGCTCAGGACTGGGCACAGATGCTTTTCAGAATGTATAACCGTTGGGGTGAGCGTCACGGCTACAAGGTGTCAACTCTTGACTATCTTGATGGTGATGAAGCAGGTCTTAAATCTGCATGTATTCTTATTGAGGGTGAAAATGCTTATGGCTTTATGAAGAGTGAGGCTGGTATTCATCGTCTTGTTCGTGTTTCTCCTTTCGACTCATCAGGCAGAAGACACACTTCATTCGCATCATTAGAAGTAATGCCTGAAATCGACGAAGACACAAATGTCGATATTAATCCTGACGACATTGAAATGGCAGTTTATCGTGCAAGTGGTGCAGGTGGACAGAAAGTTAACAAAACATCTTCAGCGGTTCGTCTTACTCATAAGCCAACAGGTATTGTGGTTTCCTGTCAGGTTGAACGAAGCCAGCATCAGAACAGAGAAGTTGCTATGACAATGCTTAAATCAAAGCTTATCGAGATTAAAGAGCGTGAACACCTTGCAAAGATTGAAGACATTAAGGGCGACCACAAAGAAATTGCATGGGGTAGCCAGATTCGTTCTTATGTGTTTATGCCATATACACTTGCAAAAGACCACAGAACATCTTTTGAAAATGGTAACATAAACGCTGTTATGGATGGTGACCTTGACGGATTTATCAATGCATATCTTAAAATGCAATCACAAAAGAATTTAGAAAATAACTAAAAATTATAAAGGCGGAGGCAAGACCTAGCCCTACTATACACTATAAATCAGTTCGAAAAACTATAATTTGTCATAATAAAAGGACGGTAAAATGAAGTGAACGTTTTAAATTCGCTTCACAAACCGTCCTTAATTTTGTTCTATATAAATAATCCGATTATAGTAAAAATAATGCTGTGACAAATTGAAATCAGTGGAAGAATTGTATATGCAATTTTGCATTTCTTTTCGTCATCAGGATTAACGAGTGCCACTGCCCATGCAACTGCAATATAAAGACCATAAACGAAAATTCTTCTAATAATTACTAGTATTCTGAAATCCTGTAAAAGAATTTGTGAAATAATTGTAAGAACAAATGCCAATACAGAAGAAACAGTTACAATAATTGCAAAAGTTTTTAATGTTTTCTGTTTTTTTGCATTATTTTCTTCAATTGCAGTATTAAGAAGTTTAATATGAATAGCAATTGATAAGCCTATTGCAACCCAAGAGATAACACCACTGACTAATTGCCATAAAAAGTAAGTTCCATTAACACCAGTAACAGGGTCAAAAGTGTGTGTTGTTATAAATGCAGTTACCATTGAAATAAAGGCAATCATACCGCTTGGAATAGAGTAATGTAAAAATTGATATTTTTTAATGTCGCCTTTAAGTGTAGTGCGTTTTAATATATGATTTGCAAAAAGAATGCAACCAAATAATGATACTGCAATTGACCATACAGATGTAAATGTGATGCAAACTGGATTATCTGTAATTGAAATACGCTCAGTTTCACTGAAAGTATTGAAGAAGATTTCAACATAGCCTACAAACATAGGAATGCTTTCTAGAAGAGCAATAAGTAGGTAGTAAATAATAGTAACCTTCAAGAAATATTTTGCAGGATTTTCAGGAGTAAGTTTTCCGATTTCCTCAACAGAAAAATATGTGTCAGTAAGACAATAATCATTTATAAGGATTTCGGCTATTTGGGGTGGCACAGTGCCTGACTCTTCAACAGCACGAAGTTCTTCTTCTGGTATGCCTGTTTTTTCAGCCACATCTTTCAGATACAATCCTTTTTCAATGCGTAAATCAAGTAATGTTTTTGCCATAATAAACCCTCCCTATATGTTATGAGTCAAATATATCATATAAAGACAGATTTTGTCAAGAAAAAAGAGACGCTGTTGTCAGTGTCTCTTTTGAGTTTATTTATTAACTTCTTCAACCACAACTGTAATAATATCATTATCAACTGTTGCAAAGCCTTTGGTTGTGGTGGCAGAATACACAGTTTCACCATTTAAAAGAGCAGTCACACTCCCTTTTTCAAGTGAGAAAAGAGCCTTAACATGACCTTTTCTTATACCATAGTTGCCACCATTTTTGCCTTTTGCATCATCACAGATATTAAGGTGGACAGAATCACATTCAACAGGTGAAAATGAGCCTTTTGGGGTAGCAATAATAAGTTGCATATAATCCACCTCTTATTCTTTTGACTTGACAAAAACGTCGTCAATAGTGCCACACATTAAGAAGTGTTGTTCAGGAATATTGTCGCACTCGCCACCCAAGATACATTCCATACCCTGAAGTGTTTTTTCAACTGGCACAAACACGCCCTTATAACTTGTAAAGCTTTCAGCAACATGGAATGGCTGACTCATAAAGCGTTGCACACGACGAGCACGCTTAACTGTAATTTTATCTTCTTCTGAAAGCTCATCCATACCAAGAATTGCGATAATATCTTGCAAATCTGTGTATTTTTGAAGTATTCTTTGTGTTTCTTTAGCAATTTTAAAATGCTTATCACCAACAAAGTCAGGTGACAAAATTCTTGAAGAAGATTCAAGTGGGTCAACTGCAGGGTAAATACCAAGTTCAACAATTTTTCTTGAAAGAACTGTTGTTGCATCAAGGTGAGAGAATGTTGTAGCAGGAGCAGGGTCAGTAAGGTCGTCAGCAGGCACATAAACCGCCTGAACTGATGTAATTGAACCATTACCAGTAGATACAATTCTTTCTTGCAATTTACCCATTTCAGAAGCAAGTGTAGGCTGATAACCTACGGCAGATGGCATTCTTCCAAGAAGAGCCGAAACCTCACTACCTGCCTGAGTGAAACGGAAAATATTATCAATAAACAAAAGAACATCCTTGTGAGTATTTTCACGGAAATATTCAGCCATTGTAAGACCAACAAGTGGAACACGAAGTCTGGCACCTGCAGTTTCGTTCATCTGACCGAAAACAAGAGCAGTTTTGTCAATAACCCCTGACTGCTTCATCTCATTCCAAAGGTCATTACCTTCACGAGAGCGCTCACCAACGCCAGCAAATACAGAGTAACCGTTATGCTCAAAAGCAACATTTCGGATAAGCTCCATAATAAGCACAGTTTTACCAACACCGGCACCGCCAAAAAGACCAATTTTACCGCCTCGCACATAAGGTGTCATAAGGTCAATAACTTTAATACCGGTTTCAAGAATTTCTTTTGATGCCACAATATCTGCAAAAGGTGGTGCAGGGTGATGAATAGGCCATTTGAAATCAGTTTTGATTTCTTCACCATTATCAATAGGCTCACCAATAACATTAACCATTCTGCCAAGTGTTTCTTCACCAACACAAACTGAAATTGGCTCACCTGTATCTATTGCACTCATTCCTCGTGACAAACCGTCAGTAGGATGCATAGAAATACATCTTACTTCACCATTACCAAGATGTTGAGAAACTTCAACCACATGTTTTTTACCGTTATATTCAATTGTAACTGCATGGAAAATATCAGGCACTTCTGTTGCTTCAAACAAAATATCAACAACAGGACCTGTTATTCTAAGCACCATTCCCACAGAGCCTCTTGACATTGAAATTCCTCCTTATTCAGTAAATTCTGATGCAGTTTCAAGCACATCAGCCGTAACTGCACTTTGACGTTGTCTGTTAATTTCGCTCTCTAACTGTGCACAGTATTCTGTGGCAGTGTCATAAGCTGAGCGCATTGTCATAAGCGTTGACGCGTTAGCACCGAGAGCGACTTCAAGTAATAATTTGTAGAATATTGATTGAAAAACTACTGGCGCAATATTTTCAATCACCATTTGTTTATCAGGCATAAGCACAGTTTTGCCTTCACTTTGATTTATTTCATCATCACAGAATAACTCTTGAATATAAGGCGTTTGCTTCATCATATTTGAGTATTTTTGATAAATCACCTTAACTGATGAAAATTTCTGTGCTTTTCTTAATTCTATTATATAATTGAGCAATTCGTTAGCTTCGCTATAATCAGGAATATCACCAAAAACAAATGATTTTTCGTAATCTTTATGCTTGTTGTTGAAATATGTTATTGCTTGCTTACCAACAGCTATGAGAATATGCTCTTTTTCTGATTTATTTATTTCTTCAACGGCAAATTTAAGCAAATCTGAATTAAATCCACCACACAAGCCTTTATTTGATGCTATTACTATATAGCAAATTGGTGCAGTTTCATTCATAGGTGGCAATACACCTAACAAATCATTTTTGTATTCTTCATAAAGTTTTTCACATTGACTGCCATACTCGTTATAGTTGTTATAAGCAGTAGTAAGCTGTGAAATCTTTATTGACGAGATTGTTTTCATTGCCTTTGAAATTTTCTGCGTTGACTGTATGCCACGCAGTTTCTTTTTTAACACTTGAATTGCGGGCATAATTAAGACCTCTTTGCATATTCACTTAATGAAGCTTTTACTTTTTCTATAACTTCACTTGACATTTTTTCACCTGATTTAAGTTCATTTGTAAGGTCAGGACAGTTGTTTTCAAAATACTCATAAAGGCCACGCTCAAATTCTTCAATTTCATAGACTTCAAAATTATTTGAATAGCCTTCAGAAACTGCAAAGAGTAATAACGCTTGTTTCCAGTCTTCAACAGGGTGATAACGATTTTGTTTAAGTGACTCCATAAGACGTTTGCCATAATTAAGAGTTGCCATTGTTTCATCGTCAATATCAGTGCCAAATTGTGTGAAATCTTCAAGTTCACGATATTGCGCAAGTTTTGTACGAAGGTTTGAAGAAGCTTGCTTCATAAGTTTGGTTTGTGCTGCACTACCAACACGAGAAACTGAAAGTCCCACATTGATAGCAGGGCGTTGACCTTCATTGTAAAGTTCAGCATCAAGAAAAATCTGACCATCAGTAATAGAAATTACATTGGTTGGAATATATGATGAAATGTCGCCTGCAAGAGTTTCAATAATAGGCATAGCAGTAATTGAGCCACCACCTAATTCATCTGAAAGATGAGCAGAGCGTTCAAGTAATCTTGAGTGAAGATAGAAAATGTCACCAGGATAAGCCTCACGACCTGATGGTCTGTGAAGAAGAAGTGACAACTCACGATATGCAACCGCATGCTTTGATAAGTCATCATAAATTATAAGAACATCCTTGCCTGAATACATAAAGTACTCAGCCATAGCAGTACCTGCAAATGGTGCAATATACTGTGATGCAGCAGAGCCTGATGCAGTAGCAGCAACAATAGTTGTGTATTTCATTGCATCATATTTTTCAAGAGTTTCTTGAATTTCAGAAACAAAAGTTTCTTTTTGTCCTATTGCAACATAAATACAGATTGTGTTCTTGCCTTTTTGATTAAGAATTGTGTCAATAACAATGGCAGATTTACCAGTCTGACGGTCACCAATAATAAGCTCACGCTGACCTTTGCCGATTGGCACAAGTGCATCAATGGCTTTAATACCAGTATGAAGTGGTGCATTAACAGGTGCACGGTCAAGAATTGCAGGAGCATCACATTCAATTGGACGTCTTTCAGTAAACTCAATAGTGCCTATGCCATCAATAGGATTACCTACAGAGTCAACAATTCTGCCAAGTAATCCGTCACCAACAGGAACAGATGCTATTCTGCCTACGCGACGAACAGGACTACCACTGTCAATGTGTTCGTATTCACCGAAAATTACACAACCGATACGGTCTTGCTGAATATCAAGCACCATACCGCGTTCGCCACAGTCGAATTCAACAACTTCACCATACATAATATCTGCAAGACCATCCATCCAACAGATACCATCAGAAACAGTCATAACACGACCTAACTGATATTTATATATTTTAGGAGCAAACTGAGATGCTAATTCTTTAAATTCTTCTAAAAGTTCAGCACCTGCATCAGTATCTTCAATAGGTACTCTCTTTAACTGTCTTTCAAAGTGATAAAGTTCTTCTTTAATTGTAGCGTCATAAACAGTATCACCAATACGTAAACGAAGTCCACCAATAAGTGATTCATCTTCACGTACCCAAAGTGAAGTTTTACCGTTTACTGTGTCAAGTAATTCAGTAGTTGCTTTATCAACCTTTTCTACAAGAGCGTCATCTAACTTGTAAGCAGATGTAAGTGTAACATAAAGCACATCATGTCTTCTAAGATACGCCATGTCACCAGGTGTAAGTGTAATCTGAGAAAGAATTTCGTCAACAAGGGTAGCTTCTTCTTTACGGATTGCGCTGAAATATGGTTCAACTTTGCAAAGTTTAGCCAAATTTGCACTCATAGCACCCATAAGACCTTTTCGTGATTTTTCAATAGTTTCACGATGTACTTCGTGACATTCTCTTGCACCAAAAGTCTGAATTTGTCTAATTTTATGTTCTGCATCTTTTTTAGCATCAAGAATAGCAGTATTATTTAACTGATTTTCAGGCGCATTAAAAGAAACCTCTTCAAAACTTGGCAAAGGGGTTTTTTCAATTTCTTCAGCTTCACGGATTTCGTTTTCAATTCTTTCACGACGGGTACGAAAAATTGATAAAATCATTTTTCTACCTGCAACCGCAACAATACCCACAAGAATTAAAAAGTTTATTATTACATATTGGATTTCCATATTATTTTACCCTTGGTTGAGTGATTAATCTTTCTGCGAAGATTTCTGCAATCTGTTCAGTTGATTTTTCTGCTGTAGCAATAATTCTTGCATATTCTCTTGCACATTCTTCGCGATATGTTTCATATGTGCTAAGTCTTACTGTTTTTGCAGAATCAACTGCCTTTTTACTTTCTGCCTGAATTTTTTCAACTTCGGCACTTTCAAGTGCTTTCTGCTCTTTTTCGAAAGCAACTTTTTGTGCTTCAAGCGCCTTTTCGTGTTCGTCAATAAGACGCTGAGCTTCAAGTTGTTTTTCTTTTGCTTTTTCAATACGGTTACGGCGTTTTTCCATAACCTCTAAAACCGGTTTAAACAACCAGTTGTGAAGAATAAGCATTAACAGTAAAAAGCAGATTACAGTCCATATTATAACGGATATCTGTATGCTCATTTATATCACCTTGAATTTTTATATCTTTGAAACAAGCATGAAAGCGATAAGCAAACCATAAATTGTAAGCGCTTCCATAAGTGCCATTGAGATAATAAGAGTTGAACGAATATCTTTTGCAGCGTCAGGCTGACGAGCAATACTTTCCATAGCTGCTTTTGCAGTCATACCCTGACCGATAGCAGGACCGATTGTACTGAGTGCGATTGCAAGTGCTGCTGCAAGTGCGATAATTGTTGATGTTGCCATAATAATTACTCCTTTAAGTATATTAAATAATTTTTTATTCTTCTTCAGTTGCTTCATCTAAATAGATTGAAACAAGCATTGTGAAAACCATAGCCTGTAATGCACAGAAAAGTAATGATAAAGCCATCATTACAACAGGTGCACCTATAGGGAAAATTTCGTAAAGCTGATGTGTAACCATTTCTTCACCAAAAATGTTACCATAAAGACGAAGTGCCAATGATGCTGGTTTAATAAATTCGTCAAGGACAAGTAAAGGTAACATAATAAAAATAGGGGAAACAAATCGTTTGAAATAATGCTTTACACCATGTTTAAGCCCTGAGCCTTGTAAGAATACAAATACGATTAAACCAAGACCAATTGTAACTGAAAGTGATGCGGTAGGTGCTTTCACATAATCGGTCATCCCCACACCAGGGAAAATACCTGAATAGTTACTGAAAATTATGAAGATAAATAATGAGCCTAAGAATGTGAAATTCTGACGGGCTTTCTTTTTGCCTAAAAGGTCAGTGAAGAAATTATCAAGATATTCAACGCCGGTCTCAATAATATTCTGGAATTTGCCAGGTTTTTCTTTAAGATTTGATTTTACAATTAACGAAATAATTGCAACAATGCCAAGAATAATCCACATTCCTATTACTTCGCCTGTAACATCAAGAAATCCAAAGAGTTTAATTACAACTTCTGATGCTTCACCCATTATCTTCACCCTCTTTCTTATTATCTTTTGTGTTTGCAGTCTGGTTTAACTGTAACAACTTATGTGTGAAATAAACCATTGGTACTGTTACACCAAGCACAGCGCCTATAAGCATATACCACATATCCCAAGGGGCAACTGTTGACACAAAATAAACTGCAACAATATATAAAATCTGCATAATTTGTCGAATGATTGTTGAAAATGCATATTTTTCAGGTTGCTTTGTAAGAATTGCTTTTGAAAGCAAAAAATTCACAGTTGCAACCCCAATGCCAAGTGCAAAAGTAATGATTGCACCAACAATGTTTTCGTTCATAGTATCACCTGCTTTTACAACTCTAAATTATACTCCTATATTTTGCTAATTTCAAGGAAATATTGCACAAAATAATACCCTAAAAAAGCACAAAATCCCGTCATTTTTTAACGGGATTTCTTTTGGAGCTTGCGACGTGGCTCGAACACGCGACCTGCTCATTACGAATGAGCTGCACTACCAACTGTGCTACACAAGCAAAATAATTTGTAAGTGATATTATAAAATACTCAAAAAACTTTTTCAAGTATTTTAATGCAATTTGATTTTGTTTGTGATACAATATCTACATAGTCCGAAAGGAGTGCATAAAATGACAAAGGTTGCATTTGTAACAGGTGGGGCAAAAGGTATTGGCTCTGCTATTGTTAAAAGATTTATAAAAGATGGCTACAATGTGGTTTTCACTTACAATAATTCAGAAGAAAAAGCATTGGCACTTGCAAATGAATTAGGCGAAATTTGCAAGGCATATAAACTTGATATTACTGACAGTAACGCGGTAAATACTGCTATGGCAGATGTTGAAAAAACTTTCGGTGAGATTTATGTACTTGTAAACAATGCAGGAATTGCAGAACAAGCACTTTTTACAGATATTAATGACGAAATGTGGCACAAGATGATTGAAACAAATCTTTCGGGTGCATTTTATTGCTCTCGTGCAGTACTTAAATATATGATTAATCGTAAAAATGGTAAAATTATCAACATTTCATCAATCTGGGGTGAAACAGGTGGCTCTTGTGAAGTGCATTATTCCGCTTCAAAAGCAGGACTTATTGGTATGACAAAAGCCCTTGCAAAAGAAGTAGGACTTTCAGGGATTACTGTAAATTGTGTGTCACCAGGCGTGATTTTAACTGATATGACTTCGCATTTTAACAAAGATACAATGAACGAGTTAAAAGAAAAAACACCACTTAACAAAATCGGTACACCCGAAGATGTTGCAGGTGCAGTAGCATTTTTAGCATCAGCAGATGCGGATTTTATTACAGGCCAAGATTTAGCAGTAAATGGTGGAATGAATATATAATTGTATGGGTGGATATTTTCCACCCTTTTTTGTGAATAAAAATAACGGTAGGTGTTAAAACCTACCGCTAATTTTTTATATTTTTTCACCTGTTTCGCTGTTTACAATATCTTTGAACACTGCACGGTGAGTTTTTGAAATGTATTTATCAATGTGAAGTGAGCCAAAATACCATTTTCTGAATTTGCAACCACCTGAAAGCTCTTCAAAATATGCATTCAAAGCAGTTACACGATAACCTGCAGTATCATTAAGATTTAAAAAACTCTTTACTTTAAGTGGAGGCTCGTGAGTGATAATCATATCAACATCATACCCAGCTACCTCAAGATTTTCAGCGCCTTCTAAAAGTTCTTCTTGTGTAGGGATTTCGTCTTTCGACCAAGCATCTACGTCTTTTCTTATATCAATGTCAGAGCTTTCTCCACCGCCCATAGTAAAAATACGCTGTCCTTCAATGTCAAAAATCTGACCGCGCATAAGGTGATAAAGATTACCATAAATCTTGTGCACCTTGCCACCATTCCATTGGCTGATTTCATAGTTATTAATCAAGTCAAAATTTTCGTGAGTGCCATCAATAAAGCATATGTTGTATTTTCTCTTGCCTAAATTCATTAAAAAGTCACGCTCGTGCTTTGTGTCTTTCCACATAAAACCGAAATCTCCACATATAATCAATGTGTCGCCCTCTTTTAACTGTCGCAAATTGAAGCGTGAAAGACGCTTACGGTCACCGTGAGTATCTCCTGTAATATAAATCATTTCAAAAAAATTCCTTTTCTGTATCGACTAATAAAATTTATTGTGTTATACTTTTATTGTATTACTTTTGTAAAGATTTTTCAAGTGGGTGATTTATTTTGAAAAAACTGTTTTCAGTTTTAATTTGCATATCAATTTTAATAGGAGTTTTTGCGGTTAGCGCGTCTGCTTCTTTCAATTCGTTGTTAGAAACAGAGGCTGATGTTGTTTTGCTTGTAAACACTGACAGTGAAACTGTAATTTTTGAAAAAAATGCAGATAAGAAAACCGCACCTGCATCAATCACAAAAATGGTTACCTGTATGCTTGTGCTTGAAAATTGCGAAGATTTAAGCATTCCCCTCACTTGTAAGCGTGAATCTCTTGAAGGTCTTTATGCACAGAATGCCGCAACTGTTGGTATTCTTGCTGGTGAAACTCTTACTGTGAAAGACCTTTTGTATGCACTTATGCTTCCATCAGCCGCTGACGCTGCAAATATTCTTGCCGATTATATTGGTGGCGGAAGCATTGACAACTTTGTTGTAATGATGAATGATTTTGTTAAAAAGCTTGGTTGCGAAAACACAAATTTCATCAATGCTCATGGTCTTGATGGCGATGGTGGCAATATTACAACTGCTTATGACCTTTATAAAATTGCAAAATATGCATTAGAAAATCCAACATTCAAAGAAATTACAAGCACTTTACGATACGAAATTGCTCCAACTGAAAAATATCCACATACAAGATACCTTAATAACACAAATAAAATGATGAATCCTGCTTATAAAGATTATTATAGCAAACACATTTCAGGTATTAAAACAGGTACAACCGCATTAGCAGGCCGTTGTGTTATTTCAACTGCATCTAAAAATGGTTATAACTATATGCTTGTTGTTATGAATGCACCTCAATATGACATTGACGGTGACAATGTTGACGAAAATGTTGCATTTACTGACAGTAAAAGAATCTATGAATGGGCATTTAATAATATTGTGCTCACTAAAGTTACAAATACAACAGATGTTGTAACTGTTGTTGATGTTAAATACAACTGGAAAATTGACCACTTACGACTTCTTCCTGCAAAAGAGATTTCCGCATTAGTCCCTTCTGGCACAGAGTCAGGTAGCCTTGAAATAAAGCCTGTTGAAAGCGAAACGCCTAAAGTAGTAAAAGCGCCTATCAAAAAAGGTGATGTGCTAGGCAAGGCAGAAATCCTTTATGGTGAAGATATTGTTGCAACTGTTGATTTAGTTGCAGGCGAAAGCGTTAGCAGAAGCATAATTCTTGTAATTCTTGATGGTATTAAAACTGTGCTTTCAAGTACTGTTTTCAAAATACTTTTTGCACTTTTTGTATTACTTGTGATTATATATGTTTTACTTATAATCCGTCGTAATCGCATAAGAGCAAAGCGCAAAAAAATAAGAATGGTTAAGGGTTAATGGAGGGGATTTTATGGCAACAACAAAAGCCATTCCAAGAGCAAAAACTCCACAAAGTGCCGGAGTTTCTGCAAAGGTTGTAAATGAATTTTTCAAGAATGCAGAAGAAAAAGGTCTTGAATATCACTCTTTAATGGTTATTCGCAATGGTAAGGTTGCAGTTGAGTGGTATAACGAACCATTTGACAAAAACACCACTCATTCTATGTATTCGGTAAGCAAATCTTTTACTGCAACTGCAATAGGATTTGCAGTGTGTGAGGGGCTTATTTCTCTTGAAGATAAACTTTTAGATTTCTTTCCTGAATATGCACCCCAGAACCCTGATGAAAGATTCCAGAAACTCACAGTACACAATCTTTTAAGAATGTCGTCAGGTAAACAACCAAGTTTTCTTTCTGACAAGGGTAAAGTTGACTGGATTGAAGATTATATCAACGCACCTTGGGTTTTTGAGCCAGGTGAAAAATTCTTATATATAAATGAAAATATTTATATGCTTTCTGCAATTATCAATAAAGTTACAGGTATGAGTATGCGCGAATACTTACGCCCACGACTTTTTGAGCCTTTGGGAATTGATTTTCCATTCTGGGAAACTGACCGAAATGGTATTGAAGCAGGCGGTTGGGGACTTTATCTTAAAACTGAAGACCTTGCAAAAGTTATGCTTTGTTACCTTAAAAATGGTAAGTATAAAGGTGAACAGATTATTCCTGCAGAATGGGTTAAACTTGCATCATCAAAGCAGATTGATAATGAATATAATCGTCCTGGCACAGATTCATCTTACGGTTATGGTTATTGCTTCTGGCTTGACCATTTAGATGGTTTCAGAGCAGATGGTATGTTCTCACAGTTTGGTATTGTATTTCCACAACATAACGCAGTAGTTGTTGTTAATTCTTCAATCACTATTGAGCAAGATGGACTTGACGGTATTTTCGATTTCTTCCCTAAAGCATTTGAAGAAGCAGATGAAGATACTAACCTTGAAACATCACAAGCTGTTCCGCCAGTGCTTAGTGTGCATCCACAAAAAGAACAAGAAATTGCAGACAGATATATCAAATTCCGCAAAAAAATTCTTTTAAATCTTGTAGGATTTCAAGTAAGCGTGTTGCCACTTGCAATTACATATATGATGAGTGACAAAGCGGGCAATATTGATATGGTTAAATTCAATTTCAATGGTGAAGAATGTTCTTTCCGTTGGAGTGAGGGCAACGAGCATAACGAAATTATGCTTGGTATGGATGGACACTATCGTTACTCAACAATGACATTAGGTCAGATTGAGTTTAAAGTTTGCTCAAATGCTAGTTGGATTGACGACGAAACAATACTTGTTTCAATCCGCCCAATTCAGACAGTTGGCAAACGAAATATGGTGTTTAATTTCAGAAGAAATGATAAGGTTGTAATGACACCATCAAGCACACCTTATGTTGGTGATATTCTAGCAACTCTTGACGGATTTTTTGACCAGATGATTCCTAATAAGGCAATCTGCTCTGCGTTTAAGAAATTTGTTCAACTTCTTCCACCTCTTGTTGAGCCAAAACACTATGGCAAATTCATTGAAGGAATAAAAAAGAAATAAAGAGAACCCCGATTTCATATCGGGGTTTCATTTTGTAAATTAGACTCTATTGTCTATGCTTGTGCTTTATGGTATAATGTAACGAAAACATATGAAAGGTGAAAACTCTATGATTACAACTCGACGCATAGATTTCACAATTGAAGAAAAATATGATGGCAAACAAGTGTATGACTTTTTGCGTAACAGAGCAAAGGTATCGGCTCGTCTTATTCCAAAATTAAAGCACGACCCTGAGGGCATTATGATTAACGGTGTCCATGCACGAACTATTGATTTGCTCAAAACGGGTGATGTTTTATCAATCACTGTGCCTGCCGATAAAGAAGAAAAGGTCAAGGCGGTTGCACCTCTTGATTATAAACTTACCGTTTTATATGAAGACGACGATATTCTTATTATAGATAAGCCTGCGGGACTTCCGTTGCACCCATCACACAACCATCAAGGTGATACTGTCGCAAATGCAGTGGCATATCATCTTGAAAGTCAGGGGAAATCTGCGGTTTTTCGTTCAATTGGAAGACTTGACCGAGGCACATCGGGTATTGTTATTTGTGCCCTTAACAGATTTGTTGCAAGTGTATTGAATGGCAAAATCTATAAAGAATATATGGCGGTTTGTGAGGGTGTTTATGAAGGTGAAGGCGTAATTGACCGCCCTATTTATCGTCCTGACCCAATAAAAACATATCGCACAGTTGATGAGCGTGGCGAAGTTGCCATTACTAATTGGAAAGCCCTCTCACACCATAATGATCGCACTCTTTTGCGAATTCACTTGCTTACTGGCAGAACACATCAAATTCGCGTGCATTTTTCATCTCTTGGCACTCCACTTACTGGTGACACTATGTATGGTACTGCCCGTGACGATATTTCACGCCAAGCACTCCATTGTTGCTATTGCAAATTTACACATCCTCTTACAAAAGAGTTAATTGAAATTGAAAGTGAGTTGCCTCCAGATATTGCACAGTTTGTAAAATAAATCATACTTGATAAAAAACTGTGTTTATGGTAAAATAGTTACAAATCGGTTACAAACAGGTGATTTTATGAACGAAGTTTTGGATTATATTGTTTATCCTGAAAACACAGAAATAAAAATTCCATCTATTATGCCTAAAAAGCAAAATGACTTTTATGCAGGCGTAGTTTACAATATTTCTCGCTTTATTCTTAAGTTTATTGTCCGTGGTGGCAGTACTATTGAAAAAATTGGTGATGTAGATAACCTTAACCCCCCTTACATTGTGCTTTGCAATCATAATCAATTTGTTGACTTTTTTACAAGTTTTAAGGCTTTACATCCACATAAGTTCAACAATATTGCAACTCTTGATGGTTTTATTGGCTTTGAAAAGGTTATGACAGAGTTAGGTTGTGCATGCCACAGAAAATACACAACAGATTTAGGTCTTGTGCGTGCTTGCCACAAAGTGCTTCACGAATATGGTGATATTCTTTGTATGTACCCTGAGGCTCGTTACTCAAATGTTGGTACAACTGCAATAATTCCTGATGTTGTGGGCAAACTTATTAAGAAAAACAAAGTCCCAGTTGTAGTGCTTCTTAATCATGGACACTACCTTAACACACCATTCTGGGATTTCCGTCAATACAGAAAAGTTCCTTTCTATTCAACTATGAAACAAATTCTTACAGTTGAACAAATCGAAAATATGACCGCTGACGAAATCAACGAAGTAATTCGTGAAGAAATGTATTACGACGACCACCAGTGGCAGAAAGATAATAACATTAAAATTACAGAAAATTTCCGTGCAGACGGTCTTAATAAAGTGCTTTATAAATGCCCACATTGTATGGCAGAGGGCAAAACTGTTGGCAAAGGCATTCATTTAACTTGCGAAGAATGTGGCAAGGTTTGGGAATATACTGAACTTGGTGAATTAAAAGCACTTGAGGGCGAAACAGAATTTTCACATATTCCTGACTGGTATGAATGGGAGCGTGAATGTGTCCGCCAAGAAATTCTTGATGACACATACTATTATGAAGAAACACTTCCTGTACAGTCAATGCCTGGTCTTGAGTTTATTCCTATTGGCGAAGCAAAAGTTACTCACGATTTCGAAAATGGTTTTATAATTGAAGGTCACTATAACGGCCACGATTACAGAATACAAAGACAAACAAAAACTCTTTACACATTACATAACGAATTTGCATTTAAAAAGCTCGGTAAAGTAGATTGCTTTGATGTTTCAGTTAAAGACAACTCTTTCTATTGCATACCAAGACAAAAGGACGTTGTTACAAAGCTTATGCTTGCAACTGAAGAAATGTATAAAATCACTTGTGAGAAAAAAGAAAAAACTACAGTATAAATATTGCTTATGAATGAAAACAGAGATTTTTTGACAGAAATTATTTATCCCGATACAGTAGAGAGATATAATTCGGCAAAAACTCCGTTAAAACAATCAGACACAGTAACAAAACTTGCTTATTTTGTTTCAAGCGTCTTACTCTCTCTTGTACGAAAAGGGTATAAAATCGAAAAATTTAATATGGATGGCTTAAAGCCACCTTACATTTTGCTTATTAACCATATGCAATCCCTTGATTTTTGTACTA
>JAZLBG010000142.1:0-1065 GCA_045613585.1 Candidatus Fimenecus sp.
CCTAATTGGACTTTGTAATAGTCACCTTCCACACCTAAAACATTCATTTTATGTGAGCGAGAACCACTTAAAACAACTTGTCCATTCGGAGCATTTTTCACTTCATATGTTGCTGTCGTACGAATTGCTCCAATTGTATGAAATGATTTCGTTTTCTCTGTCGCCGCTGGTGTCACTTGCGCTGACTGCACGTAATATTTTTCTCCACCAATGCTTACAACAAATACATCGTCTTCCGCTAAATAATTCGCTGCAATAATTGTCTGTTCATCGCGCCATGTAGCAGTTGCTTTAAACAAATTACGTGACGCATAAAGGACTGTATCTTTTTTTAGTTGAATAGCCTTTACTGTTTTATAATCGATTACTTCTGTGACTGGTGCTGTAGTAACCGAATCTTCCTCCGTTACCTCTTCTTGAACAACATCTGGATTCATATCAGTTGATTGTTCAGTTGCTATTTCTTGAACAGGATCTGAATTCATATCAGTCGGTAGTTGTTGCTGCTCTTCAGTTGTTGCTTGTTCTTCAACAGCATCCGAATTCATGTCAGTCAATTGTTCAGTTGCTGCTTCTTGAACAACATCTGAATCCATGTCAGTCGGTAGTTGATGCTGCCCTTCATCTGTTACTTCTTCTTCAACAGCATCCGAATTTATATCAACAGGTGTTTGTTGTTGTTCTTCAGTTGTTGCCTCATTTGCTTTTTCGACCATTGTGACTAAGTGATACAAAAATGTTGCAAATTCTCCACGTGTTATGGCTTTTGTTGGATTAAATTGATTGCCACTTGCAATACCTGCATATTCAAGTGCTGTAATTGCTTGAGCGGTAGAACGATTTAAATTTCCAAGATCGGTAAATTTCGTTTTATGACCTGCTTGTTGCGCTTCATCTATTAAATTGACATTAGCAAAATCATTTAAAATACGCACAAGCACTAATGCCATATGCTGACGTTGCATTTGCGACTTTGGATTTAAATAACCATTGTCGCCGGCAAACACACCTTCTTCATAAAGCATGCTTGAAAGTTGTAATAACTCTACGTCTGATTTTAACGAT
>JAZLBG010000143.1:0-9984 GCA_045613585.1 Candidatus Fimenecus sp.
CTGCTTTCATCCGTATTAAAGCAGGTAAATCAAGAGCAGGTCGTGGCGAATACAAGAGAGCAATGCCTTTCTTCACACTTCGTTTCAACAACCTTGATTCTGCACTCGGTATTCTCTTGAGTATCGACGATATGCTTGAAGCAACAAAAGCAGGACGTCTTATTATGGACGGTGGTCCTGAATTCGGTGCACAGCTCGGTGGCTTTATGCTTGAAGTTGGCGCATTGGCAAAATAATTTAACACACATAAAGAAAAGCTCGGTGTAAAAACCGAGCTTTTTGTTTGTATAAATTAGAGTTTATCAAGTTGATTTTTTCTAAAATTTATAATACAATTAAATCAACAAAAACAAGGGGATTTAATTATGGAATTCAGCAAATATCTTTTCTGTTATTTTGTAGGTAACGAGCCACACGAAGAAACTGTACATTTTGCAGTTTCGGAAGATGGCTATAATTTTACTGCACTTAATAATAATGAGCCCGTTATCAAACAGAATTTAGGCAAAAAATGTTGTCGTGACCCCTTTATATTCCGTGACCAAAACAATATTTTTCATATAATTGGCACAGATATGCGCAGTAACGATGGTTGGTGCAGTAACAACTCAATGGTTGTTTGGGATAGCATTGACCTTATTCATTGGGAAAACGAGCGTATTCTCGACTTTTCACAATGCCCTGAAACGAAAAATGCTGACAGAGTATGGGCACCCGAAGTGATTTTTGATAAATTTCGTAACGAATATATGATTTATTGGACAAATCACAACACTGATGACAATTTAAGCACTATTACATGGTATGCTTATACAAAGGATTTTTGTACTCTTACTACAAATCCAAAAGTCCTTTTCAAGCCAAAATCCAATCTTGCGGGAATTGATGCTGATATTACTGAAATGAATGGCAAATACTATCTTTTTCAAGCAGATGAGGGCAAAGATGCTATTTGTTATGCAGTGGCTGATAAGCCAAATGGTCCATATTTTGAGCCTGATAACAATAAAATTTCTGTTGCAAGCGTAGCCCTTGAAGGTAATTGCACATATAAAATCTTAAAAGAAAATAAGTATGTTTTAATTGCAGACCAATTCCGTAATGGTGGCTATTTTATGCAAGAAAGTGAAGATTTGCTTACTTGGAAAGCTGTTGATAAATCAAAAATTTCACTTGACCACCTACGCCCACGCCATGGCTCAATGCTACATATAACAGATGTCGAATATAACAGATTAATTGAATACTACAAATAGAAAAAGCAGGGGAGACCCTGCTTTTTATTTGTTACCACGCATGATATGCCCATGTGTTAAAATCTTCTATTTCTGTAATGTAAATATAATATGTGGTTTTACTTGTTCCGTCGTCAAACACAAACTGGCTATTTACTGCTCCTGCGGGAATATCACTCTTGTTTTCCGTAATTTTATATGTAACAGATTTATCTATATTTGCTAAATCAAAACCGAACTGATATTGACTTATATCTTCCCACTCCGTATCTTCCCATTCAGAGCCAAGATAAAAATAGTTCGTTATGTGACATATATACCGATTTTTGTTTTTTTCTTCTACAATTGCAAATCCAATTCCTAAATTATATTCATTATAAACATAAATACTATTTTTTTCATCAATTGGCACAGATACGAGCGTTTCTTCAATTTCAACATAATCCTGAATTGCTTCAACAGGCGTTGCTTTTATATTTTCAACATTTGCCCAAATAATTGCACCAACAATCACTAATCCACAAATTGTGCTCTTTGCCAAATCTTTTTTACTCATTTTTTGCTTTTGTGGTCGTTGCTGTGGTACATACTCCGTCAAAGGTGCTTTCATATCATTATATTCACACACCTTATTGTTATCGATTGCAGAAATATATTTTTTGGAGATTATGGAATAATTAAAATTATTGCACTGTTCAACACAATATAAAAAGTTCTCTTTTGCTATATCGATTTCACCGCAATAATATGCCGCCAAACCAAAATAAAATTTTATGGTACACTCAAGACTTTTCGTTCTGACTTCTTTTATCAAATTATCCGTTAAAAACTCTATTTCTTTACACTTCTCAAAATTTCCTAGCATAAAGTTTTCAAAATATTCCACAAAGGCAAGATGCTTGATTTTCATAAGATTATTATTTTTATAATCTTTAACTGCACTCTTAATTTCAGGAATCAGTTTTTCAAGTTTTTCAAAGTCACCTATTTCAAAATAATTTAATGCCAGATAAAATCGCATTTCTTTCTGTATGTTTTTTGACTTGATTTTTTCAAGCTGATTTTCTGCAATTCCTATTGAATTACCATAGTCGCCAAGATAATAAGCAACCATTACATCTTCAAGCCCATCTTTTACTGCGATATCAAGTCCGTGAGTTACTGTATAAAATTTTTGTGGATTTAACTCCTCATTCAAAATTTTATCTACCAAATTTGAATATGCAATAAAGTATAATATCATAAAAAATACTTCAACAATAAGACCAAAAATTTTCCACAAAATTGATATTGGTACTATAAGAATCAAAATTGCAATAGAGAAAATTATTACAAGGGCTGTATTACGCTTTTTTTCATATTTTTTTATTAACTCAAGTTCGTCCACAATTTAACTCCTTTCCTTTCTTTATTGTTTTTATTGAATAAACAATAAGTGGAATAATTCCAAGAACTCCTGCAATTACCATTATTCCAAATAAAAATAATATTAGTATTCCACAAATTATACAAGCCCACCAAGGCAAACGCTTTGCTAATTTAAAGAATCCAAAAATCCCCGTGTATGCACCACACAGCAATAATGGGAGCAATATCATTATTGCAAAATAACTATCTGCTAAAATTATTGCTTCCCCATATGAACCTAAACTAAGATTCTCTATAGGCTCTCCACCATTAATTATATAAAAAAACGACAAAACTACGCTTGTAATAAATATCGATATTAATCCAACCAGATACACTCTGGCATTTCTAACATTAAAATCATTTGCTTTTGCTTTTTCATAGGATTCTCGTTTTTGTTCTATTACACATTCTACATGCTTTGATAACTCTGTAAGTGTTGGCAATTGTTCTTCTTGAGAAACCACATTAATCAACTCTTCTGTTGAAATTTCAAACACTTCGGCAAGTTTTATAAGTGTTTCTGTTTTTGGAATTGCTGTGCCTGTTTCCCACTTTGAAACTGCTTTATTTGAAACACCAAGAATTGCACCAAGTTCTTTTTGTGACAATCCTTTTTGTGTTCTCAATTCATATATTCTGTTGGACAGTTCATAGTTTGCCATAAACATCATCCTTTCGTAAAAATTGTAACACACGGGCAGTTTTATGGCAAGAAATAAAAATCTAATATTGGTAGAACTTCGCAAAATACTGACAAATTTGAGTTTGTCGGGGTCATTGAATGGTGTTGTTTTGCCTCCCTCTGACGAGGTGCTAATTCGGCATCCACCGGATGCCCGCACCCTGACAAGGGGAGCCGAGAAAACGCATATAAAACAGTTCGACAAACTCCAATTTACTAAACAAAAAAGGCGGGAGTTTGTCTCCCGCCATACAACTTAATAGTTATCTAAAAGTTCTTTATAAAATTCTGTATAATCACTACGTTTTTTGTCTGTAAAGCTCATAGCTTCTCTTGGGTGACGGTTTAATTGACCTGTAAACATATACTGCAAATCAAAGCCCCATACTACCCCGGACTCTTTCAAAGGAAGCATATAGTTTTCAATAAATCTTAAAAGACTATAAATGCTATACTTTGGATTTTTAAGGAAACCGAGCATCAATTCCATAGCACAGTTACCTGCACCACGACCCATAGCAAGTGCAGTTGCATCAACATAAGATACACCATAAGAAAGTGTTTCAATTGTATTTGCAAATGCAAGATTTTGATTGTTGTGGCCATGGAAACCAATCTTTTTACCGTATTTTTCACCATATTCAAGATATTTTTTTGCAAGCTCAGCAGCATTTTCAGGGAAAAGTGAGCCATAACTATCTACCAAGTAGATAACATCAACTTTACTTTCACCAAGCATTTCTAAAGCATCATCAATCTGATTAAAACTTGCCTGTGAAATTGCCATAATATTGCAAGTTGTTTCATAGCCCAACTCATTGAAATAGTTAATCATTTCAACTGCTGCAGGAATTTGATGAATATAGCAAGCAACACGAATCATATCAATTACGCTATCTTTTTTAGGAATAAAGTCAGTTTTGTAGTCACAACGGCCAACGTCAGCCATAACTGCGATTTTCATATCTGATACATTATCTCCTACAATTGCACGCAAATCCTCTTCGTTGCAGAATTTCCATTTGCCGTGGTCTTCTTCATTAAAAAGATTTTTACTTGCTTTATAGCCGAATTCCATATAGTCAACGCCACACTTTATATTTGTTTTATAAAGCTCGCATACAAATTCATCTGTAAATTCAAAATTATTACAAAGTCCACCATCACGGATTGTTGCATCAAGAAGTTTAATATCATGACGCACACTCATTAAGTTACCTTTTCTCATTTTAATCGCCTCTTGTGATTGTTTTTGCTTTAGCAGTTAAAAGTGCGAAAGCGTATTGTTATGGTATTATAGCACCTTAAAAATACTTTGTCAATGATATTTTACACATTGACGAAAACTGTTTATTTTGATATACTAAATTTGACTTTTTATATGAGGTAAATATTATGGGACTTAAACAATTTCTTGATACAACACTTGGTCGCCCTGTGGATGGTGACACGGTAGAATATTTTGGCGAAGTTAAGAAAAAATGTAATGGTTATGTGCTTTCAAACGCTACAACTCAGCCAACTGCAGCTTATGCTTATGAGGCAGATGTTACAAAACTCTGGGATGCATATAAAGAACTGAAAAACGAATGTGACTACACAATTTCGTTTAATACAATTATGGTAAGAGCAATGGTTGAAGGCTTAAAGGCGGCTCCACGCCTTAATGCTCACATTGACTTTAAGCCATTTTCAGTATCTGGCAGAATGATTATTAAAAAGCATATGAATATTGCTATGCCAGTTGTTCTTGACAGTGGCGAAACTTTCCCTGTAAACATTATCAATGCAGAAGAAAAAACTCTTAAAGAGTTGCAAGAACAAATTACAGATGTTGTAACACGAATGAAAACCACTGACATTCAGCGCACTTATACTGATATGACATTACGTCGCGGAATTGCATTTGCGCTTACAGGTAAACTCGCACAAACAATTGCTATGGGCTATAAGGGTATTGTTGGTAAAAGCAAAATGGGTAAAATCAGCGCTTTGTTTAATCAGCCACCAAAAGAAAAAAATGCTCTTACAACTGAACACATATGTGAGGGTACTGTATGCTTCTCAAACTGGGGAACACTTTCAAAAGGTCTTAATGGTATGGGCACACAAGCGCCACTTCTTTATCCACAGGTATTTATGATGGGTACAGGTGCGGTGCAAGATAAAGAATTTGCATTTAGAAACAGTAATGGTGAAATTGATTTAGGCGTAAAAAAAGTGATGCCAATAACACTTACATTTGACCATAGAATTGGTGCATTTAATGATGTTGTGCCATACATTAAAGCCCTTGATGAGATTTTTGAAAATCCAGAAATCATCAAAAATTGGTAAATTTTGAATACGGGCGGGCACTGAGACCCGCCCCTACATTTTGATTTCAGGATTTTATTTGCGTTTGTAGCTCAGTTGGATAGAGCGTCAGACTCCGACTCTGAAGGCCGCTGGTTCGACTCCAGTCAAGCGCGCCAAAAAAGAAAAGGATTTGCATTTTCGCAAATCCTTTTTTATTTCTGCATTTTGAAAAATTACGGCGGGAGCAAGCCCCCGCCCTACATTCATTTATGATTGAGTTATTTTTTTATACGTTAAATCTGAATAATACAATGTCTCCATCTTTCATAACATATTCTTTGCCTTCAGAACGAACAAGACCTTTTTCTTTAGCTGCTTGCATTGTGCCGTTTGCCATAAGGTCGTCAAAGTGAATTACCTCTGCACGAATAAATCCTCTTTCAAAGTCAGTGTGGATTTTACCTGCTGCCTGTGGTGCTTTTGTTCCTTTTTTGATTGTACAAGCACGAACTTCAGGCTGACCTGCTGTTAAGTATGAGATAAGACCAAGCAAATCGTATGAACGCTGAATAAGAAGGTCAAGACCGCCTTGCTCAATACCTAAATCTGAAAGGAACATTTCTTTTTCTTCTTTGTCGAGCTCTGCAATTTGTGCTTCAAGCTCTGCACAGATAGGAAGAGTTTCTGCACCTTCTGCTGCTGCAAGAGCGCAAACCGCATTATAACGAGCATTTTCACGGATATTGTTTGCGAAATCTTCTTCACTCATATTACAAGCATAAATAATTGGTTTTGATGAAAGAAGTGCAACATCATTGAGGAATTCCTTTTCTTCATCGTCAGCTTCAACTGCACGAGCATTAACACCGTTTTCCAACTCTCCACGAAGACGCTTTAAGAAATCAAGTTCTTTTTGGAGTGACTTGTCACCTTTTAAGTCTTTTTCAACCTTAGTAATTCTTCTGTCAAGAATTTCAACATCAGATAGAATAAGTTCAAGGTTTATTGTTTCAATATCTCTTTGTGGGTCAATGCTACCTTCAACGTGAATAATATCATCATTGTCAAAGCAACGAACAACATGGATAATTGCATCAACCTCACGAATATGTGAAAGGAATTTGTTGCCAAGACCTTCGCCTTTTGATGCGCCTTTTACAAGACCTGCAATATCAACAAATTCGATTGTAGCAGGAGTAACTTTTGCAGGGTTATACATTTCTGCTAATTTGTCAATTCTGTAATCTGGCACTGCAACAACTCCAACATTTGGCTCGATTGTGCAGAAGGCATAGTTTGCAGACTGTGCACCTGCGTTTGTGATTGCATTAAAAAGTGTACTTTTACCTACATTTGGTAAACCAACAATACCAAGTTTCATTTTTATTCATCCTTATATTTATTAGTATAATTTATTCCAACGAAAGATTATACACTATTGCGAAAAATTTTTCAATATGATAAAATAAGTTTTGTAGGGGACGTTTATTAGGAGATGATTAAATGAGTAAAACAAATAAAATAATATTATCAGTTTTTGGTGGATTAATTGCAATTGTGGCATTTAGTTGTCTTTATGGTTTCACAATTGGTGGTAAAAACGCTTTTACTGCTATATTTTTGGTTGTTTCTTCTTTAATAATTTCTGCATTAATTTTCCTTTTTATATTTGGCAAAGATTTTGTTAAAAGTGATAAGTTGAAAAGCATAGCGTTTGGTGTTGCTATTGGTATATGTGCTTTATCATATTTAACTTATGGTGGGCTTAATAGAATTAGTGCTGATGAAAGCAAAACAGTTGAATATGAAGCGGAGATAACAGGTTACATAACAGGCAGACCTCCTTTAATGGATTTTATAAATCAGCAAGGTATTGAAATTCGCAACTTTTCTGTGTATTATGACCTTATAAATGAGGAAGAAGACGATTATATATCTTTAGGTAATGCAGAATTTGTTCTTATAAGAGAAATCCAAGGCGGGTTTGGATATCCTATTTATGAAATTTTAGGGTTTAAGTAAACTCTTTTTTGGCTCCCTCTGACGAGGGAGCTGTCGAGCGTTAGCGAGACTGAGGGAGAGATACAAGCCGTTTGATATTCTATCTCTCCCTCCGTCATTTTCTACAAAAATGCCACCTCCCTCGTCAGAGGGAGGCGAATATAGGTGTGATAATTTTATGGAACAATTTGCAAGAACTGAAAGGCTTATCGGTAGTGATGGGCTTGAAAAACTTAAAAATGCAAATATTATTATTTTTGGGCTTGGTGGCGTTGGGTCTTATGTTGCCGAGGCATTGGCTCGTTGTGGCATTGGTAAGATGACTGTTGTTGACAAAGACACAGTTGACATTACAAATATTAATCGTCAGTTATATGCTCTTCATTCAACTGTTGGCAAAAACAAGGCAGATGTGGCAAAAGAGCGTATTCTTGATATAAATCCTGAATGTGAAGTTACACCAATCGTTAAAATGTATTTGCCTGAAAATGCAGACGAGTTTAACCTTACTCAATATGATTATATTGTTGATGCAATTGACAATGTGACCGCTAAAATTGATTTAGCTATAAAATCACAAGAATTAGGAATACCAATGATTGCATCAATGGGTACAGGAAATAAACTTGACCCTACTGCATTCAAAATTACTGATATTTATAAAACCGACACTTGTCCTCTTTGCAGAGTTATGAGAAAAGAACTCAAAACTCGCGGAGTAAAAAAATTAAAGGTGCTTTATTCAACTGAAATCCCTAAAAATGACGGTGAAAGAACACCTGCAAGCATCAGTTTTGTACCAAGTGTTGCAGGACTTATTATTGCTGGTGAGGTTGTGAAAAATATAATATAAGTGGCAAACTATAATTTGTCAACAAAAAAACGGTGAGAATGCTCTCACCGTTAATTTTATGTTTATTGATGATAATCACTAAGGAAATCCTTAAATGCGTCCATAGCTTCGCCAAGAACTCTGCGACGAGGAAGATAAACAATTCTCAAATGGTCAGGTGTTGGGTAGTTAAAGCCCTTACCGTGCATAAGAAGAACTTTTTTAGCCTTCAAGAAATCAAGGACAAGTTTTTCGTCGTCGTGAAGATTAAACTTTTTCATATCAAGTTTTGGGAAAATATAGAATGCAGCCTTTGGCTTAACAACAGAAATTCCGTCGATTTCGCAAAGTGCATTATACACGAATTCTCTCTGCTCATAAATTCTGCCACCTGGTAAAAGTAATTCGTCAATACTTTGTACTCCGCCAAGTGCAGTTTGCACAATGCTCTGTGCAGGCACATTTGAGCAAAGTCGCATTGATGAAAGAAGATTAAGACCTTCTATGTATCCTTTAATCTTCTTTTTATCACCACTGATTACCATCCAACCCACACGGAAACCTGCTACTCTGTGTGACTTTGAAAGTCCGTTAAAACTGATGCAAGGCACATCAGGAGCTAAAGATGCAAGGGCTGTATGAGTAAGACCATCCATAACAAGTCTGTCATAGATTTCGTCAGCAAATAAAATCAAGTCATTCTGACGAGCAATTTCAACGATTTCTTTAAGAATTTCGTCACTATATAAAGCACCTGTTGGGTTGTTTGGATTGATAATAACAATACCCTTTGTTTTAGGTGTAATCTTCTTTTTAATATCCTCAAGGTCAGGATTCCACTCGTTTTGCTCATCACACATATAATGTACAGCGTTACCGCCTGCAAGTGTTACAGAGGCTGTCCAAAGTGGGTAGTCAGGTGATGGCACAAGAATTTCGTCACCATTATCTAAAAGACCTTGCATTGCCATAGTAATTAATTCGCTGACACCATTACCTAAATAGATGTCACCAATATCAACGCCTTTTACGCCTTTAAGCTGACAATATTGCATAATGGATTTTCTAGCACTAAACATGCCCTTTGAATCTGAATAACCTTCACATTCGCGAAGATTATACATCATATCACGAATAACTTCGTCAGGGGCTGTAAAGCCAAATGGTGCAGGGTTGCCGATGTTGAGTTTAAGAATTCGTTGACCCTCTGACTCCATTCTAACAGCTTCGTCCATAACAGGACCACGAATGTCATAACAAACATTATCAAGTTTTGTACTTTTATTGAATGTTTTCATATTATAATACCTCAAAAAAATATTCCCACCACCGTAGTGATGGGAATTTCAGTAGTTAAAAATTACTGCTCAACAGGATAAACGCTTACCTTTTTTCTGTCTTTGCCCATTCTTTCGAACTTAACTTTACCGTCGATAAGTGCGAAGAGAGAGTCATCAGAACCACGACCTACGTTGTTACCTGGGTGGATGTGTGTACCACGCTGTTTAACAAGGATGTTACCTGCA
>JAZLBG010000144.1:0-8382 GCA_045613585.1 Candidatus Fimenecus sp.
GTGTTGTATAATACACAATGTATCCCAATGTAAAGGGAGGGATTTTTAATGAGTCAGGTAAAAGTTAAAGAAAACGAGTCCTTGGAAAGCGCTCTCAGAAGATTTAAGAGACAGACTTCTCGTGACGGTGTCATTCAGGAAGTTAGAAAAAGAGAGCATTACGAAAAGCCTTCTGTAAAAAGAAAGAAGAAGTCTGAGGCTGCACGTAAGCGTAAGTTCAAATAAGCTTGGGCTTTGCGAAGCTATGTTTCAAAACGCAAGTGGGCGTCCATAACGGATTGCCCACTATTTTTTTATTAAAATGAACGAGGAAGAAAATATGAATTCTGCTATGCCAAGATACCGCTTTAGGAGTGTTCTTGATATAACAATTGAAGATTTACATAAAATGGGAGCAAAAGCAGTTGCCCTTGATATAGATAATACTATTTGCAATGACGGAAGTATTACTACTATTGATGGACTTGAAGATTGGTTGAAATCCATTCAGAATGGTGGAATTAAGGTTATGATTATCTCTAACGCTATTCCAAGACGGCCAAAAATACTTTCCAAAAGACTAAATCTCCCATATATTGCAAGTGCAAAAAAGCCCAAGCCTGATAAACTGTTAGTTGGTGCTCAAAAAATGGGTGTCGAAATTCACGAAATGGCTATGGTTGGCGACCAGATTTTTGCAGATGTTATGGCAGCTAACGCTTGCGGTGCTATTCCTGTACTTGTTGATGCGTTAAGCGGTAAAACCCGTTTCCCAATTTTCTATGCAATTCGTCGCAAGAAAGAAAAGCCAGTACTTGAAGCGTTCCAAAAATTACACGGATATGGTGTTTATGATGAATAACTTGAAAAAACTATTAGCAGATTATGGCACAGGTTGTTGTGCTTTGATAATCTCACCTGAAAACAGAAAATATTTTACAGGATTTGAATCTTCTGACGGATTTTTAATTGTATCTTCTGACCGTGCAGTTTTTATTACTGATGGCAGATACATTGAAGCTGCACAAAAACAGATTTCAAACTGTGAAGTTGTGCTTTTAGGTAAAACATACCCACAAATTGCAGAAATCTTAAAAGAAATGAACTGTACTAGATTACTTGTTGAATCAACAAGAATGACAGTTTCTACATACAACTCACTTAAAGGTGTACTTAAAAAAATCCCTGTATCAACTGATTCTACTCTTGATGCACTTATCAATACACTTCGTTCAATAAAAACTGAAAACGAAGTTGAAAGCATTATAAAAGCTCAACGAATTGCAGAAGATGCATTCCAACATATTCTTAACTTCATCAAAGTTGGCGTTACTGAAAAAGAAATTGCTCTTGAATTAGATTTTTATATGCTTCGTCATGGTGGTGAAGGGCTTTCTTTTGAAACAATTGCAGTAAGTGGCAAAAACTCATCAATGCCTCATGGTGTACCAAGTAATAAAAAGATTGAAAATGGTGATTTTATCACTATGGACTTTGGCACTATCATAAATGGCTATCACAGTGATATGACAAGAACTGTCGCTGTTGGTTTTGCAACTGACGAAATGAAAAATGTATATAACACGGTGCTTAAAGCACAACAAAACTGCCTTGACAATATCAAAGCAGGTGTCAGTTGTAAAAATGGTGACGAGTTTGCCCGTTCAGTTATCAGAAATGCCGATTTAGGTCAATACTTCACCCATTCAACAGGCCATGGTGTAGGCGTTGAAATTCACGAATTTCCTAACCTTTCTCCTGCATCTGACAGTATTTTGCAAGTTGGTAATATTGTTACTGTTGAGCCAGGCATTTATATTCCCGAAAAATTCGGCGTAAGAATTGAAGATATGGCCCTCATTACAGAAAATGGTTGCAAAAATCTTACAAGCGCACCAAAAGAATTGATTATTTTATAATCAATGCGGTTACTATTGCCCCTGCCCCTGCAGATGCTAATAACTCTGCAACAAAAAATGCTTTGCTTTTGATTTTTTGCTTACGGGTTTTTGGTATTCCCGTTGAATTGTGAATACTATTAAGAGCTTTGCTTTTTAATTTACTGTCACTTTCTTGTGAAAATTCAGGACGAACAAAAAACAGGGCTTTTTCAAAATAATCACACCCTGTTTCATGAATTTCAAGCACTTGTCGGTTTACTCCCTTGACCATATAAAAATCCTCACACTTCTTTTTGTTATATTCACAAATATTGTTGGATTTTTAGTCATTTTTATACTATATTTTGTGAACTTTTTCACATGAAAATTTGTCAATATGGGATTTTAACCAAAAATTATTACAAGAAAATTTATACAAATAGTATAAAGAACTTTTCAACTAAATTGTTGAAAACTCTGTTGAAAATGTTTATAACTCCCACGAAAATCAATGGTTTTAAGCATATTTTTCCATTTTTCGACAATCTTAAAAAACGTTTGTTAAAAATATGTCAAATACAATTTGTTGTAAACGCTTGACAAATTATACAAAATGGAACATGCCTGTGTTATAAATTATCTAAAATTTTTGTGCAATTTAACATTAGGTAAAATCAATAGAAATTTTGAAAATTTTTGTCTATTTTGCAAAGGATTTTTATTATGAAAAATTACTTTTCAATTCCATTACCCAAAACTTTTGACCTTGCCCTTTGTCTTGACTGCGGTCAGGCATTTCGTTGGCAAAATGATGGCGAAAAGTGGCACGGCGTAGCTTTTGGAAAACATATTACAATTGAACAAACTAAAACCGAACTCGTTTTCTATAACTGCACAGAAGAAGATTTCAATAATATATGGAAAAACTATTTTGACCTTGACTGTGATTACACTAAAATCGTATCAAAATATGACGATAAATACTTAAAACTGGCAGTTAACGAGTATAATGGTATCAGAATTTTATGCCAAGAACCTTGGGAGGCGCTTTGCTCATTTATTATTTCACAGAATAATAATATTCCAAGAATTAAAGGCATTATCGAGCGTTTTTGCGAGGAATTTGGCGAGGGCGAAAGTGGTAAAAAGTCTTTTCCAAGTGCAGAAACTCTCGCAACGCTTACAGTTGAAGATTTATCACCCTTGAGAGCAGGATTTCGCGCAAAATACATTATAGACGCAGCACAAAAGGTTGCGAATGGTGAAATTGATTTTGAAAAAATCAAAACTGAACCTATTGAATTTGGTCGTGAAGAGTTACAAAAAATTAAAGGCGTTGGCGCAAAAGTTGCAGAATGCACCTTGCTTTATGGCTTTCATAAAATTGATGCATTCCCCGTTGATGTGTGGGTGAAACGAATTATGGCTGAAATGTACCCTGATGGATTACCTGAATGCACAAAAGGCACTGAAGGTATTGCCCAGCAGTATTTGTTCCACTGGAGAAGAATGAAAAAAGATTAAATAAATATCTCTATTCCCTTGACTTTCAACACTTTATTTGTTATTATTGATTAAACTTAATAAGGTTATATCTCGTCTTTTGACGAGTGAAAAAGGAACCCCACCGCAGTTTTGCGGTGGGGTTTTGGGTTTTTATTAAGTTATTTTAAGGCATCATAAGTGCCCATCATCATACATTCCTGTTTGGTTTGTTCTAGGCGTTGCAATGCTTTTTCTCTTGCACTTTTTGCTCTTTTTATCTTCTTAACAACCGAACCTGCAAGAAAAATACTGATTGCAGGCAAGGCAACAACCGCACCTGCCCAAACACCGCCAGCAAGTCGTATTGTAGGCTCTAAACCAATCAATCCACAAGCTGTCGTAAATGCAAGAACGCCAAAAAGAATAAGCCCTATACCTATAACATATATAGGTATATATTTTATAGCCTCTTTGATTTCTGCCTTTGTGGTTTCTTCAATTTTTATAACGCTTTTGTTATACATTGAACGAGTCATAACAATATGGTCTGTATTAGGTTTCAACTCCCCATGATGCACAGCGTTAAAGTATTCTCTACCCAAAGGTTTTTCTTCTTCCTCACAAACAATATTTTGGTCAAATATTCTATTTGCAAGATGAGAAATGTCTTCTTTTTCTTCAGTTCCAAGCGTATTTGCTTTTGAATTTTCATCCATATATTCACCCGTTTGCATCATAAAGCCCTAAAAGCATTTGCTCATGCTTAGTTTCTTCGAGGTTTTGAATAGCTCGTTCTTTTTTCTTCTTATATTGCTTTACATTCTTAATTGTACTATATACAAAAGCACCAAAAATTGTAACACTTGTAACCAGAACAATCCAACCTATTCCAAAAAACAAGCCACCCATCGCCCAATATGAACGCACATCCTTTTTATCTACCCATTCGTAAAAAGATATATCACACAACTCATGATATACATCAAAACTATGAGCTGAAACACAAAAAGAAATAACCGCAAACAATATGAGCACCGCAAAAACTATGGACAAAACAAGTATTTTCTTCTTTTCGTACTGTAGCTTTTCGTTAAAACTATTTTCAATTTTTTCGCGCATTTCGTAGTGCTTTGTTCTTGTAAGACGGACATCTTTGTTAAGAAAATCCATACTTTCACCATAAATGTGCTGAAGGTAGTCACGATTCATCGCTTCACCTTCAGTAAAGCTATTTACATTCTGGTCAAACATAGAATTGGGAATATGTGATATATCTGGCTTTTCTTCTGCCATCACAGGAATATCCTCTCTTAACTTTTCGTCCATAATCTACCTACCTGCATCATATGTTTCAAAACTGATACAATCACTTTTTCTATTTTTACTGCCTTTCAAAATATTCGTCATCAGCAATATAGTATGTGCGAACAAATCCGTCTTCTGAAACGAATACTATCTCCCCCGTTTGAGGGAGGTAGTATATTTTGTCGTTATCGCCTTCATCGGTTTCAATTTTCACCTTTGATTGTGGATTGTTTATTACAGCATTAGCCTTTATAAGATATTCTTCTGCCGTCTCGCACCCTGTCGCCTCTTTATGCTCTTCAAAATGCTTTATAAGTTTTTCAGGAGTGCGAAATTTATAGATTTTAGCCATTAATGCTCAACCCAATCTCTTGAGCGTTCAACTGCACGAAGCCATCCACGGTATCTCTTCTCACGTTTTTCAATATCCATTTGTGGCTCAAAAACTTTATCAACTTCACGGATTTTTTCAATTTCAGCAGTATCTTTCCAGAAACCTGTTGCAAGACCCGCAAGATATGCTGCACCAATTGCAGTTGTTTCAACCATTTTTGGTCTGTTTACATTTGTTCTAATCATATCTGACTGAATTTGCATCATAATGTCACTTACAGATGCACCACCGTCAACACGAAGTTCTGAAAGATTAATGTCTGAATCCTGTTTCATTGCTTCAAGCAAATCTGTCATCTGATATGCAATTGCTTCAAGAACACTACGACAAATATGTGCCGCATTAGCACCGCGTGTAAGACCAACAATAGTGCCACGAGCATACATATCCCAATAAGGTGCACCAAGACCTGTAAACGCAGGAACAAAATACACACCATTTGAATTAGGAACGCTTTCAGCAAGTTCATCGCAACGACGAGCTGAAGGAATAAGGTGTAAATCGTCACGAAGCCATTTAATAACTGAACCCGCATTAAATGCCGAGCCCTCAATAGCATAAACTACTTCGTCACCAATACCCCACGCAACACCTGTAACAAGATTGTTTTTAGATTCAACACGCTTGTCACCTGTGTTCATAAGCAAGAAGCATCCTGTACCATAAGTATTCTTTGCCTGGCCTTTCTGGAAACAACCCTGACCAAAAAGTGCAGCAGGTTGGTCACCAATAGCGCCTGAAATTGGCACACCTGCCAACTCCTCAATACCCATAACACTTTTTGCAACTGTGCCATAAACCTTGCTTGATGGCTCAACTTTTGGAAGCATACTCATAGGAATACCGAGCTTTTCGCAAAGATATTCATCCCAGCAAAGCTTATCAACATCAAAAATCATTGTTCTTGATGCATTTGAATAGTCAGTAATATGTACAGCACCACCTGTCAAATTCCAGATAAGCCATGTTTCAACTGTACCAAAAAGAAGTTGACCGTGTTCAGCTAATTCTCTTGCACCCTCAACGTTGTCAAGAATCCATTTGATTTTTGTAGCAGAGAAATAAGCATCAACAACAAGACCTGTGTGGTCTTTAATGTATTGTGTAAGTTCTTTGTCTTCTTTGATTTTTTCACACATATCAGCAGTTCTTCTACACTGCCAAACAATTGCATTATAAATAGGCTTACCTGTCGATTTATCCCATACAATTGTTGTTTCACGCTGATTTGTAATGCCAATAGAAGCAATATCATTTGCAGTTGCTTTACTTTCAGCCATTACTTCCATAACAGATTGAAGTTGTGAGAAAAGAATCTCCATTGGTTTATGCTCAACCCAACCTGTGTGTGGATAAATCTGATTAAATTCGTGCTGTGCTTTATAGCAGATATTACCCTGTTTATCAAAAAGAATAGCACGTGAGCTTGTTGTTCCTTGGTCTAATGCCAAAACATATTTTTTCATAGTATAACACCTCGTATATATAATCCCTTTTTATTTATTTGCTTCTTTCTTTACTTTTGCATCATCAATTAAATTGTGCAAGCCTTCCCAATGTAACACTCTGCGCTTAAACCAAAGTGATGATGCGTGTTTATATATAAATGACGGACACGCTTTTTTAATTGAAGCGTATTTCACTTTATAAACATCAAGCAACTTATAATAATCGTTTGCTTTGTGTAAAAATGTTGTAAAAGATGGATACCCTTTCTCAGCCCATGCATTTTCTGACATAGCACCAAGTCGCGGAAAAGTAAGAAACTCTAATCGTTTCATATTAGGTACATATTCTGTCCACATCTGTGCTTCAATTCCAAGTGTTTCTTCATCATTTTCAGTCAATGCACCATCGTCTTCACAAACCATTTTAAGAGTATTCCAACCATATGGAAAATCAAAATAATATGGATAACAATGTGTATTTATAAGTTTTCTGCCACGCTTCAATTCGTTTTTAACTAAATCCTTATCATCACCCATACCACAAACAGTCCAAGCAACATCAGGACTTAATTTTTCAGCGTTTTCTATTTTGTCGTAACTCCACATTACTGAAGAATAGCCCTTTGATTTAAGATATTCATCTATCTTTGTCATAAATAACATCTGCAAATCATTTTCGTCACGAAGTCCGTTTTCTTTAATTGCTCTTTGACAATCAGGACACAACTCCCAGCGCATTTTAACTGCTTCGTCACCGCCGATATGAATAATCTTATCAGGGAAAAGTTCAATTAACTCGTCAATCACATCATATACAAACTGATAAGAAGACTCTTTGCCTGCACAAAGAATATCGTGCTTAACACCCCAATGTGTTGCAACCTCAAGATTTCTGCCAAAGCAAGAAAGATATGGATAACAAGAAATTGCAGCAACCATATGACCTGGTATATCAAACTCAGGAATAACCTTAATTTTTCTCTCATGACAATATGCGACGATTTCTTTTATCTGATCTTGTGTATAATAACCACCGTGAGGCTTGTGATTAAAGTTTGTGTGACTTCTCATTGAGCCTTTTTCAGTTAAAAGTGGATATTTTTTGATTTCCACACGCCAACCTTGGTCTTCTGTCAAATGCCAATGAAGAGTGTTAAGTTTGTGTAATGCCATCAAATCAACAATTCGCTTAACATCTTCAACTGGGTAGAAATATCGACCACAGTCAAGCATATAACCACGATATGAAAAACGAGGGTAATCAGCAATTTCTGTGTATGGAATTTTTCCATCTGTCTGCAAAAGCATCTGTTTAAGAGTCTGCAAGCCATAAAAAAGTCCTGCTTCTGTTTTTGCATTAATATAAACGCGACGATTTTCACACTTTATTGTGTAACCCTCATCATTTTCAATAGCATCATCAAGCTTTAAAATAATAGACCTTTCTTCACCTGTATCTTCATGCATAATAATTTTTTTATTAAACACCTTTCGTGCAAATGAAATTAAATCTTCTGCAAATGGAAATGGTGAAATTATTGTGCCTGAATGAAGCGTAAACCCTTTTCTGCTTGTGTCAAAAATTACACTGACAGGTTGAGGAATTATATTGAACATCCTGTTTGCCCTCCAAATATAATTATACTATTTTATTTTATCACAAAACTATTGTAACTACAACAAAAATAGTATTGATTTTCCTCTTGAAATTCTTGCATATATATAGTATAATTATTTGACTAGATAAAGATGCCTTAATTCAGTCGTGTGCCGTGTGGGTCCTGTGCGGCGGGGCGCTGTGAACCATGTCAGGCGGGGAACCGAGCAGCATTAAGCGGTTTGCACCGGGCGCCACAGTCTGCCTGCACGACACATGACTGAGTTAAGGCTT
>JAZLBG010000145.1:0-26890 GCA_045613585.1 Candidatus Fimenecus sp.
CACACAGATAATATTTTTATGAAATACGATATATGAAGATTGAATCGTTCCGAGATTTGAAGAACACATAAAAAACGATTCAAGCCGAGTGATAATAAATTTGCCAATATACGATGAACATAAAAATATTGTTTGGAATAGATTTGTTGAAACAGATGAAGAAGCAGAAAAATTGAATGAATGAATCCGTGAAGTTGCCAAAAGATATGTTTCACTTGAAACCGAACGTAAAAGACTTTGAAGTATATCGTTTAATCAGAATTATTTATTAATTCCATATGCAAATTGACAGCATATAATAACAAGCGATATGATTCAGTTTGACCATGAATGCAAAAATTACAAGTTTGATTCAATTGTAATTTGAGTTGATCCAGCAATAAGCGAAAAAGAATGAACAGATCGTTTCGCAATATGTGCAACATGAAAGATAAAAGACAAATATTACATACTTGAAAGCGTTTGATTGGAATGAATGGAAAAGAATATAAAACGTGCAAGCGAAACAGTAAGAAATTTATACATCAAACGAAAAGCAAAACGTGTAATTGTAGAAACGGTTGCATATCAAGCAGTGTTAAAAACAGTGTTTCAAAATATGTGACTTGCGGTTCAAGAGCATAAAACAATCAAAGATAAAACAACAAGATTAATGGAAAAGCAAGTATTATTTGAAGAATGACGTGTATATTTTGCACCATGAAATGATGAATTAATTTACGAATTAAAAGCATTCCCGAATGCAGAACATGATGATCTTGTTGATTCAATGTTGTTTACAATGCAAGAAACAAGGAATAAATTTTTTATTTCTTCATTCTAAAAAGAAAATGCAAAAAGTGAAAGATAAAAATAAACAAGAAAAGCCACGAAATTCATTTCGCAGTGAATGATTGGAATTGCTTTGAGCAGAAAGACTTGTATTAGAATTTTTACACCATGATACTTCGCACCATGAAACATGCAGACCAACAACCAAAATCACGCTTTATGAATTCTGGAAATACCTTGAAGAAAAAAAAGACAAACTCGACGAATACTTTGAAGAATAAAAATTATTGCCGTGAATGTTGAAAAGAAATACCGCAAAAATTCAGATGATCCGAAGCTTTGTATTGTGAAGAATGTAGAGATGAAATAAATGAAGTTTACGGATTAATTTAATGTTTTTAATTTATTAATTATATTATCATGTCAAAAGAGTTTAATGACAAACCACAGTTCACAAAAATGGAAGATTTATGTGAAAATGGGTTTAAGGTTGAAAGAGACCAGCATTTGGAATCAAATATTGATCCAATGAAAAAATTCCAAGAGCTTGCAAACATTATGAATGGAATTATTAATGCAATTACGCAAGCAAAAAACATGCAATTATGAGTATTGCAAAACATCGCAGTTTATAATGCATGGGTTGATATTATGAACGACGCAAAAAAAGAATTGTGATTAACTTATAAAGAATTAAAAAAGGTAAACGAAAAAGATTTTGAAAATATTGTTGATTGTGATATTGAGAAATTGCCAAAGATAGATATTCACAAAGAAAAAGTTGAAAAAGAATCTGAATAATTTATAAATTTTTCACTTCGTATACATGAATGAACGGTTGCAATTCGTAACCGTTTTTTTATTATATAAGCAATTTATATTTTTACACATTTGCCAATGACAGAAAAACAAGAGCAACCAAAGAAATCAATTTTAAAAAAGTGGTGGTTTCGGGTTTTAATATTTTTCTTTTGTGTATTCCTTGCAAGCAACATGGATTGAACGCCAGCGACAAATACACCACAGCAACAACAAGAAATTAAAAAAGATGTTGTTCAAGAAAGAATGGATCATATTACAGAATTAATGCAAGCAGAAGTTCCAGAATTTGAAAAGGTTGAAAAAATTGAAGATAATGTTATTTGAATATTCTTTACAAGCACACCAGATTTGTGAATTGAAGATACAATTGATTCAACAACAAGATGACAAGCAAGAAACTTATCGCTTGATGTAAACGGTGTTGCAAGTGTAAAAACATTTGTTTGATGAAAGGCGGTGATGTATTGCACAGCAACAAAATGACAAGTGAACGATTGCATGGATTATAGGTAATTCCAAATAAATCAAAAAACGAAAACGGCGAAAATGCCGTTTTTTTCTATATATTTAAAGCTTTGATATTTGACATTCGTGATTATAATGTGCGTGTTTAAATGAATATAAACATGCATGCAATTATTCTGAATTAATATTTCAAGGGTAAAGAAAAAATCATATCAACAATCAAACTGAATAAATCTTTCACAATTATTCAGTAATGATGTTGTTTTTTCAAAACAAACATATTATGATTTATACCAAAAAAACGGTGATATTCGCCAATGTGTAAGAAAAATCGCATGATCCACAGCAAGGAATGGAATATATTTGCAAGATAACGACCGCCAAACGGTTGAAGATAATGTTGTTACAGATCAAGTTTTTGATTTATTCAAAGTTCCAACTTTTGCAAAATTCAAAATAAAGTTTTTCATGAATTATTTATGTTCGTGAGAATTATACGCAAAACCAATTAAAAACGCATTCGGTGAAACAATCAGATTTGATATTATTGATTCAAGAGCAGTTTCAAAAATTATAAGTAATTGAGTAATTGTTTGATACAGTGTTATTGAAAATTGAACACACACCAGAAAATACAATGCAGATGAAATATGATATTTCAAGTTTGAAGATGATGTAACAAATACTTTAAACTGAATGTGAATATTAACCAGTATATTATATGACGCAGTTCTTGATCTTGAAGCATTGAAAACAAATTACAGCTTTTACAAGAACAGTGCAAGACCAGATATGATGTTGTTATTGGACGGAAATTTAACCGAAGATGAACAGCAAAATGCAATTGATATGTTTAATGCACAATTCAAGTGAAGTGAAAACGCACATAAAACAATCGTTGCTTGATGAATTTCAGATGTTAAAACACTTTCATTAACAGCAAAAGATATGGAAACCATATCACAAAGAAAAATGACCACAGATAAAATATGCAGTGCGTTTGGAGTTCCAAAAGCACTGTTATGATATGTTGAAGATGTAAATTATAATAATGGACAAAATCAAAAAGAAGAATTCCTTGAATGAACAATAAAACCAATGGAAGCAGACTTTGACGCAATATTAAATAAATTATTGCAGATGTTCAGACCAGATTTATTTGAAAAATATCGAATAAAATCAGATTCCGAACAATTAAAGGAAACGCAAGAATGGTTGAATTGACAAAGAGCAGATGTTCAAAATGGAATTATAACAATAAATGAAGCAAGAATTGATCGTTGACTTGAACCAATGGAAGATGAAAACGCAAATAAATTAATTGTGAACAGAAATTCAGTATTGCTTGAAGATATAGCGTTGGACGCAACTTTACCATGAGATGAATATTAAAACATGTTATCGCAAGATTATAGAAATTTATTACGCAAAGAAACAAAAATATATTCGATTATTCAAAAATCGTTTAAGAAGCAAAGAAAATATCTTGAAGCAAATATAAAAGATTTATACGAAAACCACATATACATAATAAATATTGAATACAACATATTAAATGATGAACACGTGCATTTATACCCAGAAGAAAAGAAAGATTGGACAAATGAAATATGGTGAGATGATCCAATGGAATGATTCCGAAGATCAATGTGAATATGAGCATTAATTGAAGAAATGCAGTTACCATTGGAAAAGGTGTTTGAACGTTGATACAAAACACAATACAGAAAATTTAGTAAATTATTAAGGGAAGAAAAAATTGATTATTACCCAAACAAGCCAAGTGAATATGCAAATAAACGATGAGAATTAAACCTTTCAAATTATAAGTGAAGCATATCACATACAACGAAACGAGATGTAATAAATACTTTAAAACAGTGAATAGATAATCATGAAAGCCGAGACGTAATACAATTAAAGATAAACGCAATTGATGATAAATTGTTTTGATTACCAAGAGCCAGAGCAATTGCAGTAACCGAAACAACCAAAGCGTTTGAATATGGAAATTTACAACCAATGCTTGCATTACAAGAAGCATGAATTGAAATGGAAAAGAAACGGTTGACGGTTGGTGATGATCGTGTAAGACCAGAACACCAACAAGCCGAAGATGAATGACGGTGTGATTTAAGTTATATATACCCAAGCGTTTGAGTAGATATGCCACCGTGATGAGTAAATTGTCGTTGCACCATGCAATACAGAAGAAAAAGGTAATTATTTATTTAATAATTTATATCAGATGAAATTTAAACTTATCAAGGACAAAGAGTTCTTTCAAATCGTATGTGATCAGAAATCAGTGAAAGAAATCATTGATTGAGAAAATAAATCATACGAAATCGAATGATATGCGTCAACCAAAGATAAAGACCGCATGAACGATGTTGTTGAACCAACAGCATTTGAAGAAACTTTAAAGCAATACATGACAAATCCAATTGTGTTGTTACAGCATGACATGGACAAACCAATTGGAAATGTTATTGAAGCAAGTATTGACGAAAAAGGATTATTCATAAAAGCCAAAATTACAGAAGATACAGATTGAGTATTTTCAAAATTAAAGAATGGTGTATTAAGAACATTCAGTATTTGATACAGTGTAAAAGATTATGAAACAATCGAAAACGTGGACGCTGAATGAAAATACAGTTACACAAATATTATAAAAGCTTTGGAATTATTTGAAATTTCTCTTGTTTCAGTTCCAGCCAATCCGTTCGCATTGGTAAAATCTTTTGATTCATGCTTTAAATCAGAAGAAGAAGTTGAAACAAAAGAAGATGAAGAACCAAAAGCAGAAGAAAGCGAAGAAAAGGAAGAAGAAGTTGTTGAAGCAGATAATGAAGAATTATCAGAAGAAGAAAAAGAACCATTAAATGGTAATGTTGAATTCCATAAAGAAAACGAAGAATGAGAAAACAAAGCAGTTGAAGAAGAAAACAACGAAGAAGAAATCGCCGATGATGACGATACTTCAAATAATGAAGAAGTTGTTGAAGATGAAGAAGAAATCCCAGCAACAGAAGAAGAAATTGAAGAAACAGTAAAAAGCATTGAAGAAGATATTGAAAATAAAGAAGAAAGTGAAGAAAAACCAGCAGATGAAAATTCTGAAATACCAGCAGAAAGCGATTGCGAAGATTCTGAAAATGATGTTGAAACTACATCAGACGAAGAAGCCGTTGATGAAACAAGCAACGAAGAAATCGTTGAAAACAGCAAATCAATTAAAGCTGAAATCAAATGAATTGAAAAAGCTGAATTTCAATCATTTGTAAAATCATTCAATGACAAATTGAGTGAAAAAGACGCAGAAATCAAATGATTAAAACAGCAATTATCAAATCATCAAGAATTGGTGAAATGAATAATTGAAGTTATGATTCAATTAGATCATGCGGTAAAAAATACAGCGATTCAATCATGAAGTTCTTATCAAGCACCCGCAACAAAGAACACATGATATTGAAAAGTTGCAGAGCTTTTAAAGAAAATGCAACATAATTAATCTTTTAAATCATTAATTTATTTAATCATGAACCTAAAAGAATTAGCATTACAAGCAAAAAAGCTTGCTTGAATCGAAGTTAAAGAAGAAGTTGTTGAAGAAACAAAAGCAAATGAAGTAATGAATACTGGTGCTTCTGGATTCGGAACTGAACTTGTTCCAACAAACGTTGTTCTTGATCCAGCATTGGACATGCTTCCAAAATATTCTTCTTTGTTAAATTTACTTCCATGAAATCATGGAAATAATATGCCAGTAAGTGCAAAAGTTCCAGTTATTGGTGAAGCAGATTTATTCGCTGGAAACAGTGAATGGACAACTGGTGCAGTAACTTTCACACCAGCAAATAGTTGACCAGATACTGGTGCAGTTACTATTTCACAGTGACAATTCATTCTCTATGTTGATATTTCAAAAAGAGAATTAAATTATTCAGTTGGTGATCTTGAAGCTTTGGTTAGAGATAGAATTAATAAAGCAGCCGCAAGAACAATTGACGCTTCTTTCATAAATTCAGATAACACAGCTTCTGGTTCTGGAAACATCAACGGAACATATTCAGGAAACCCATATTTTACACAGCAAGCAACATGAGTTAGAAAGGTTGGAATTGCAAATACAGCAATTTCAGTTGGAACATTAACAAGTGCTTCAATTCTTGGTGTAAAATGAGTTATCGACGCATGATATCAAGCAGATTTGAATGATCTATTGATAATCGCACCTTCAAATGTTTACGATAAAATGCTTGCATTATCAGAAGTTATCACAATGGACAAATTCTGACCAAATGCAACAATCGTAAAGGGTGTATTAGCAAAAGCATTCGGAATCGATGTTTTGGTTGCAAGAGATTTCCCAGCATTAACAAATACTTCTGGACTTGTTGACGCAACAGCCGCAAACAACACAAAAGGTTCTTTCGCAGTTGTTTACAAACCAGCAATTCAATATGGTTTCGGACAACCACTTGAAATTGAACTTGATCGTGTTGCTGGACATGGAATCAGATTAACAGCAACTTTCGAATTCGGTTTCGGAATTGCAAACAGCACAGCATGACTTGGAAAAACAATCGGATTAGGAGTAAATGTAACTCTTTAATTTGATTAAAAAATATCTTGCACGGTTCTTTATTGAGCCGTGCGAGAATTTATAACATATAATATTATAACCATGACAAAGTTATTAAAAAATATTTCAAAGGAAACACAGCTTGTTGATTGAGAAGAAATTAAAGCATGAGCAACTTTTGAAACAAGGTGGCATGATTCTATTTTAAGGAATTACCCACATCTTTTCGAAGAAGTAAAAGAAGAAGAAAAGAAAGAAGAAAAAGTTGTTGAAGAAAAACCAGCGAAAAAATCAACAAAGAAATAATTTATAAAATACCATAAAACCAATGTATTCAAGTTTATCACAATTCAAAGCTTATTTATGAATCGATAGTGCAGATACAACAAAGGATTCACAATTAACACTTGCATTAAACAGTGCATGTGAATTATTGAACCATCTTTGTGGTGTTGATAGCTTCGATCAATGAGAATATGAAGAACAGATTGATTTGAGAAAAGTGTATACAAATTCTTTTTGATACAACATATTTTTGAAAAATAAACCAGTTCAAAGTATTTTAAAAATCAATGGATCAGATTATTCATGAGTGAGATGAACGGATTACATGGTTGCAAATCAAAGAAGAATTATTTTTAAATCGCTTGATACAAATTCAGATTTCGGATTTATCACAATTAAATACAGTGCATGATATGATCGTGCAAGAGTAGATTGACAAACAACGGTTGATGATTTACCAGACGATTTGAAATTAATGGAAATGATCCTTGCATGTTGAAAGTTATCAGATGAAATTAAATCTGAATTAAATATTTGAGTTTCATCATATAAATTATGAGATGAACAAATTGTTTACGGTTGAAAAACAACGGGACAATCAATTGATGATATATATTTCAGTTTTAAAATCATGCTTGATAAATTCAAAAATTTTACATTAGCAATATAAACATTCATGATATTATATAATAAAACAGCAACAAGGTATTGATACACAAAAAACCAGTATTGAGTTTCATCATATGAATCTGAATGAACAAGATTTGCTTGTAATGTGCAACCGCTGGATCAATCAGACGGATTTGATGAAGCAACGGTATATAAAATGAAAAAATTGTATTGCGAATATTCATGAAATGTTGTTTGAGATAAAATTGTTGTTGATTGAACAGCATATATTGTGAAATCAATACAAAGCTGGGACGGAATCAAAAGAAAATTTTACAAAATTATAATGTTAGAAAGTGAATGAAATTAAACTTGCAATGAGACATACAAGAATTGATGTGATTGAACGATAAAGTAAATGCAGTTGTTCAAATTATATTGGTCGATGTATGAAATGAGATTACAAATAATGCAAAAGAAAACGCACCTTATTTAACATGATCATTAAGAAAAAGTTTAAACCAAGATTTCAGTGCAATTAGCAAATGATTTGCGGTCGTTGGTTCACCTTTGGATTATGCAAGTTTAAGAGAATATTCAAACAGAAAGAATCCACAAACAACATTCTATTTGAAAAGAGCTTTCACAGAACATATGGACACAATACACAATATAATTTTGGAAGATTTACAAAGTAACATGAAAAAATAATGACAGATACAACAACATATTCATTCAAAGCAATATGAGACGCATTATATAATAAAATGCTTGAAATCGCAACGTGAGAAACGGCAAGAATTTGAGCAGTTTATAATCATGACATAAAGATTGAAGATTGAATAAATTTACCAGCAATTATCATTACCCCAGATAATGGAAATATCAGATATCTTGATTCTTGCAGTTATCAAACAGAATTGAATTACAAAATCAGATTAATTGATAGAATTCAGAAAAATTATAGTGCAGTTGAAGATAATTTAAGAATTGTCGCAGATATGGTAATTCAGAAATTAAAAGAAATTGAATCTATTGTTTGGAATAATGATGATTGATACACTGTAAAATGTGAATACGATTATAATTGGTGATTTGCAAATACGCAAGAACCATTCAGAGTATTTGAAGTCAATTGTTCATTTACCGCAATGACAAAATAATTTATATCTTTATACAAAACAATCATGGCATGCAAATGATGTAAAGACAAAAAACCAGAAATCGAACAACACGTAAGTATTGTAAACGATAATGGCGTAAGGAAATATTCGTTTCCAAAATGGTGATTAATTATTGAATGAAAAACAATGCTTGAAGCATTAGAAAAAGCAAGGGAAATTATGAAGAAAAAATCTGAATGATCAGATGAAGAATAAAAAATTTTTAGCATTTAATCAATTAAAAAAATGGTATACATCGGAAGATTATCAGCAATTTGACTTGGTAAAGAAACAACAAGGTGAACAGCAGTTCAACCAACTGTTCGAATTGCAAAAGAAAGTGGTGTTTTAAACCCAACAACAGAATCTGTAAATGATGAATCATGATACGGAGTAATTGACGGAATTTATAATTCTTTTACAACAAAGAATTCATCAAATTTAACAATTCAAGGAGTTGCAAAAGATTATTCAATGTGATTCTTTTTACTTGGTGCTTTGTGAAAATACACAAAGGTTTATTGTGTAACTTGAACACCAAGTGGCGGAACACCAAAAAGATGAGATGTTTTAACATGAAATGGTGCAACATTAAAGAAAATAATAACAATTGGAACAACAACATATTATTTCTTTGATAAATCAACAAGCGGAAGCGTTGGAAATTGAACATGGACAATGACAGCAACAGCCGTAAATATTAACGCACATTTCTTTGAAGTATTACAAAATAATACACACCCAACGTTCACACTTTACGATGATGATCCAGTGGCTTGAAGTTATGCACCATACTGTATGATAAACAACTTTGAATTATCATGTGAAGTTGCAGATTATGTAAAATTCAGTGCAGAATTTATGTGAAAGCAAATGCAAGCTATAAATGGAACAGTTACACCAGCATATGCAACTGAAAACGAATTTACAGCGAGCATGGCATGAGTAAAATTTGCAAGTGATGAAAGCGGTTTGAATAGTGCAAGCGAACAATGTATGCAAAATTTCAGAATCGCAATAAATAAGAATTTAACAGATGTTCAATGTTTCGGTGATACAGATATTGCAGATATTTATAATCAACAATTCGGTATTGAATGAGATTTTGAAGCAGTATATGAATCAACAACATTACGTGATTATGTATTAAATTCAGAGAAAAAAGCCGTTAGGTTCTACGCAATAAATACAAATGCAACAGCTTTGGCAACATGAATTTACCCAGCAATTTATGTTGATTTAATGAAAGTTTGATTCAGTGAATGGACAAAAACAGATTCAAACGATGAAATCATTAAACAAACAATGTGATTTACTGGACAATACAGCAATGATGACGGAACTTCAATTGAAGTATTGCTATTAAACAGCGATTCAAATTGATATTAATATATCACGTGCTTGCAGTTTTTCCTTGTTTATCTGTAAGCACGTATTTAAAACAAGGATTCTTTAATTCTTAAACAAGGAAATCATGAAAGTAACAATTAACGGTGCAGAAAAAGAAATCACCATTTCAAACGTTTATACAAGAAAAATTGATCGTGAATACAATGATATTCTTCTCGATTGATTGAAAGCAACACCACAGCAATTACAAGCTGGTGAAATTGAAATCGCAATTTCAAACGGACAAAAGGCAAATGATTATTTAATCGTTGCAATGACAAATTTAACAGCAGAAGAAGTTGATTGATTGACGGTTGAAGATTACGAAAAAGTTCTTGAAGCAGTGGAAAAAGCAAAAATACCCAGTAAAAAATAATGCTATTCTTGAACAATTCGCAAAAACATTACGTTCATGAAGTTGATTAACAAAAGAACACCGTGATTACATATTGATTAAAGAATTATATCATTGCAAGCCGTCGGATTTAGACAATGAAAGTGAACATGTTCTTAATCTACACTTTGCAATGATCCAAGAAGAAAGAAAACGGGAACATATTCAAAGTGAAAGAGAAAAGCAAAAATCCAAAGTTTCATCACATAAAAAATAATCCACATGGCAAGCACAGAATATAATTTAAAACTTAACATATCGGCAAACAATCAAGCAAGTAAAGAGCTTGATAATGTTTCAAAATGAGTTTCGAAAATCGAAGAACAAGCAAGCAAATTGCAGAATTGATTTTCATGGTGAAAAAACACCGAAAAAACATTGAAACAAATCGGAGTAACAGCAACAGCAGTGGCTTGAAGTATGGCTTTGTTATGAAAAAGTTTTATTGACGCTTCAATAGAAAACGAACCATTACAAAGATCATTTGAAAGATTATCAGAAAGTGCATGAATAGCAAGTGATGAAATGTTGAAAGCAATGAGAAAGGCTTCAAGATGAACCGTTGCAGATACACAATTAATGGCACAAGCAAACAAAGCATATTCATTATGAGTGGTTTCAAACGTTGAAGATATGTCAACGATTATGGAAATTGCACGTGTAAAAGGGCAAGCAATGTGAAGAACAATGGAAGAAGCTTTGGACGATATCGTAACATGATTATGAAGATGATCAGTTCAGATTTTGGACAATTTGTGAATCGTTATTAAACAAACCGAAGCACAAGAAATGTATGCACAAATGCTTTGAAAAACTGTGGATCAATTAACAGAAGCAGAAAAGAAGCAAGCATTAACAAATGCGGTTGTTGCACAATGAAAAAAGGAACTTGCAGAAGCTGGTGAAGTTCAAGAAACAATGCAAGAAAAATTGGCAAGAGTAAATGCACAACGGCAAAACATGAAAAATACAATTTGAAATGCATTAATTCCAGTTGTTGATAAATTATTAAAGGCAGTTACACCAATTATTGAAAAGGTTGTAAACTGGATTGAAAAGAATCCAAAATTAACAGCAACAATAATGACCGTTGTTACAGCGGTTGCATGATTAATTGCGGTTGTTTCATGATTGGCTTTGGCTTTACCATGATTAATGACGGCGTTTACAATGTTGAGTTGACCAATTGGGCGAATAATTGCATGAGTAACAGCATTATGAGTTGCACGGGCAACAAATTTTTGATGAATAAGAGAAAAAACGCAAGAAGTGGTTGATAAAATTTCGGAAATTGTAAAACCACGAATTGAAAAATTCCAAGCGTGGCGAAAAGAAAACGGCGAAACTGTAATTGAAATATTAAAAGTTTTACGGGACGCAGTTTGAAATATATTTAAAGCTTGACTTGATGTTATTGGTTGAATTCTTGAATGAGCATTCAAAACAATTGATATCATGATGAAAATATTTTCATGAGATTGGGAATGAGCATGGAATGGAATTGTTGATTTAACAAAAAGCACACGGGAAACAATCCAAAAAGTAACGGAAGATTTATTTTGACCATTGCTTGATTGGATCGCAGAAAAATTAACAAGTGCGTGGACATGGATTACTGAAAAGGTAACAGCAATTAAAGATTCCGTTGTTTGAATATTTACAGCATTATGGGAAGCTTTAAAATTGTGATTTGAATTCTGGATTGCTTTATTCACATGAGATTGGGAAAAGGTGGCAGAAATTTGAAACACAATGGCACAAAATATTGATACAGCATTGACAAATGCATTCGGAACAATGCGGGAAAATATAAAAGGAAAATTCAGAGAATGAATTGATACTGTTCTTGGTTGGGTTGAAAGTTTTGTTGGTGCAATTGAATGAGTTGTTGAAAGAATCAAAAACGCATGGAATAACGTAAAAAGTGCGGCACAAAGTGTTGTTTCAAGTGCGAAATCAAAATATGATAGTGCGGTTGCTTCTTTGAAAAGTTTGGTTTCATGATGAAAAGCTAATTGATGACCAGTTGTAATGTGAAACACATATTTGGTTTGAGAAAAGTGACCAGAATTATTTGTTCCAAACACATCATGAAAAATTATTCCAAATAATGAAATCACAAATAATAATTGAATTACAATTAATATTTCAGGAGTAAGTGTAAGAAATGACAATGATATTCAAGAACTTGCAAAAGAAATGATCAGACAAGTTAAACTCGAAAAGAATTTCTGAATTGCATAAAATTTATATCAAAGAATAAAATACAATGGACAATATATTACTTAACAGCGGTTTATTATGAAGTTCACCATACAAGAAATCATGAAAAGGTGCAGATAGTGGAATGTTTATCTTTAATTGATACAACTTGCATAATTGAACAACAAGGCGTGTAATTAATTCAGATCATGATGATTTATGAAGCATTGCTTTTGAAACATACGATTACCCAAGAGCAGATTGATGAAACGCTTTGAGTAAATATTACAGAACAAAAACAATTACAATTACAATGAGTTTATCAGCACCAACATGAGATTGATTAAACGATTTGATTGATGAATTAAAATTCCAAACAAGCAAAACACAATGATATCTTGATATAATAATTAATTGACTTGTAAGAAGACGGGAAGCAACTTTAACATGATTGAGCTTCGGAAGACAAAATTACAATATAAATTTTTTGCAAGATGTAACATTAACGTTTAATTGCGTGAATCCATTGGCTTTCAATTTAACAAGTATTACCAACACATACCCTTGAATCAGTGGTAATTATGCAACAGAAATTAATTACACGTGAAAAGTGAATTGTTACCCAACAATTTATTTAATTGTAAAAGCAGAAAGCGATTTAAATTCATTCAGTATTGATATGAATTGATATGTTTTCACCGTTTCGCAATCTTTGTTACCATGAGATTTTATAATAATTGATTGAGAAACAAAACTTGTAAAATTGAACGGTAACGTGATTCCATATAATTGACCATTTCCAGTAATTGAACCTTGATTAAATCATATTGAAATAAATCTGAATTCATGAGCTTTGGCAAATTATGATATGACATTTATTTATAAAAAGTTCTTCTTGTAATGAATAGATATGATATAAAAATTTACAGCAAAACATGAGTATATCAACAAACAATTAATCCAAACGTTGTTATGAATGATATTTCTTTTTCAGAAAATACAAATTGATGACAATGACAATTGCAGTTAAACCTTGCATTGGCTTTTGGTGATACAACATTTCATTGATGAGAATTAATCAAAGTGATCTTGTATAATGAAAGATACAAGCAAGGAAAACAAATTTATTTTTGATATGTAACGCAAATTTCAAGAAGATACGATGTGAATAAATGATATATTACGATTACATGTTTATGAATTGCAAGTTTATTAAATGCGGTTTTATTTACATGAAGTTATAATTGAACGGTTGAATCAGTATTGAATGCGATAATTAGCGAATTTAACGATAATTATTCATGAAATTTAATTACAGTATGACAAATTGATTCATATTCAGAAAATATAAGTGTTTCGTTTGATAATAACACAACATGTGCAAAAGCAATAAATACAGTAAATGATATTGCGAATTATTACTGGTTTATTGATTCTGAATGAAAGTTTAATTTCAGAGAAAAATTTACACAAACAAACCATATTGTTGCAAATCAACAAGTGGTTGAAAGTATGGATTTAAATTACGATATTGAACAAATTACAAATAGAATATACGTTGAAAGAAAAGATTGAACCATAAAGGTTTATGAAAATACAGATTCACAAAACACATATTGAATCAAAGAAAGATACGATAAACAGCAAAACATAGTGGATCAAACAACGCAAGATGAATATTGAAATAATTATTTGGATCAATACGCAACACCAAAAAACGCAAGCACAATCGTAATAAATGCAGAATACGATATTGAATCAATTATTCCATGAGATACTGTAACGGTGGTAAACAGCGAATACAGTATTAAAAATTTGTTGATTGAAAAAATCAAATACACACCAACGAAAATTACATTAACACTCGAAGAAACAGAAACGTTGCGAAGTGTTATCAGTGATTAAGTTGTTTTTTACTTTATATACATGCAAAACAATGACGTTTGTAAAATTCCAAAACAGCAATAATGCAAACAGCACCATGATTGCGGACATATCAGCAAGTGCAACGGCATTATTAATAAAAGATTGAGATCAATCTTTATTTCCAACCACATTTCCATTTCTTTTAACACTTGAACATCTTGATTCAGATTGAAATGTAACTTTACGTGAAATCGTAAAAGCAACAGCAAGCAATCAGAATTCATATACAATTGTTAGATGAGCTTGAACATGTGTTCAAGATGATACGGCTTCAAATAGAAGTCAAGATAATACAGCACACGCATTTTATGCTGGTGACAGAGTTTCACTTTATCGAACAGCAGAACAAGTAAAAGATATTCAAGATAAACTCGAAACAAGTGCAAACGATACAGCAATTGCAAGCGAATATGACAGCACAGCAACATACGATGTTGATGATGTTGTTATGTATAAATGAGATCGTTATGTATGTAATACAGCCGTTTCGGTTGCAGAAGCTTTTGATTCAACAAAATGGACAAAAGTTTCAGTTCAATATGATCTTGATACAATGCAAACAGAAATTGACGATTTAGCAAGTCAAAGTGGTGCAAGTGATCATTTGGAAGATGAGTGATTGGTTGGTTCTTATTATGAATTAACAGATACAATGTTTCGTCAATTAACAACAACATATGATAATGCAAGCGTTGACGCAAACGTTGGAGATGTAAACGCAAATACAGAATTACATATTCAAAGGCAAGGTTCTTGAACAGCAAGCAACCAATTAAAATTAAAAGTAAAAATGTGATGATCACCAACAACAAGTTTAATTGTTGAAGTAAGAAAATGAGTTTCAGTAATTAATTCAAATAAAAAAACTTCATATTGGTATGGTGATTCAAATAATGTAATTGCAAGTGCAACATTACCATATACAACTTTTTCTTCAAGTTACCAAGAAATAACAGTTGCTTTGGACAATTCTTTTGGTTGAACTGAATGAGAATTGCTTGATATTGTAATTTATCAAGCAAATCACATCGTAAATGCAAGTAACTATTATGTTATTGCTTGCGATTCAACACAGCAATCAGACGCATTCCAATATTTGAAAATTGCAAATGATCTTGAAACAGTAAAACAAAGTGGTGAAATTCCATATTGTGTTTCAGATTGATTCGCAAATATATTATTAACAAGAGTTACAACGGCTGGTGCGTATGCTTTACCAAGAAATTTAAAAACGCTTTGAGAAAAAGCAAAATTAACAACATTTTGAAGACATACGGATTGAGTTTGGCTTGATCATAAAGATGAATCAAACATCGAATATGTGCATGGTGGTTATAAAACATATACTGTTAAACGATCTGAAACTTCGACACCAACATCAGCATTCGTTGAATATGCAGATGACGCAGAATGATTAACACAATGAAGTTCAGATTTCGATACATTCTTTGGTTTTTCATGAGTAAGATTAACAGCTTCATGATTAGAATCATGAACAGTTGATTTAACAAGCATGAGTTCACAAAGTGGTTTAACTTCATGAGATAACGTTATGGTAAAATTCCCAATACGTGGAATAAAAATGACAAAATCTTGAAGCACAGTTACACTTTCAATTACAAATAATCCAAATGCAGAAGATGAATGATTCCAATATTTCGCACATTCAAGATGAACATTATCAAATCCAATCAAGAAAAGTGCATTTTATCTTTGAGTTTATGAATGAAGTCTTTCAAGTTCAGTTTTAAAATCTCTTTCATGAGCAACCGTTGAAGCTTCACATACAATGCAAGAATTCATAAATTATGCACGTGCAAATGATAGCAATGATTGAACGGCTTGATATGATATTGTTTGATTCTACCAAAGAATGTATATCAATGCATTATACATGATGAAATATTGTTCTTTGAATACACAATGAGTAATTGGACAATGAATCGTTTCATGATCAAAGCAAGCTTCATGATGAAGTAATTCAATTGCATGAGTAACTGGTGGTGATACATCATGAACAACAAGTTACATGAAATTATTCTGACTTGAAAACTGGTGGTGAAATGTTTCTGAATGGCTTGGTTGATTATGCACGGATTGAAGCAAGAATCTTTATACAGCTTTGAGTGGATTCGTTGGAGATATTAAAACAACTTCACCATACGAAAATACTTGAACAGCAATTTCACATTCATGATCATATTATTGTTTATCAAGTATTGCATGAAATAATAAAGCAATGTTTGCACCGCTTGCAACAGTAAACAATTCAAATTACAACACATATTATAGCGATCGTGCGAATGTGAGTGCTTCTTGTTTGGCTCATGCCGGTGGTGATTATGGTAGTGGTGCTTATGCTGGTGCTTTCTGTTTGTATGTGAATTATTCCGCTTCGAGTTCGTATGCGTATTTCGGTTCTCGCTTAATGTTCCTTTAAACGAGCGTAAGCGAAGTTCCCCTTTCCCGCCGTTTATCGGCGGTAAACCACTTCAACTCTGCCGAAGGCTTTTACATCATGCAAATAAAAAATATGAAAATAACGATCAATATTGAAAAAGAAGAAAAACAACCAATTGAATATGAATTGGATTGTTACGGTCAATGGAGTAAAACGGAATATTCGGAAGATGAAGTAATAATAAATATTCATGAAAAAGAAGAAGATAAATCAAAAACAAAATATGAAAACAAAAAAGGAATGGGGTATTAAAGCCCCGTTCCTTTGGGTTATATGGTCGGAAGCGAGTATAAAATATAAACGTTTTCGCCTTTGTTGGCTATACAAAAAAGTGGACGAAACCATGTATAAGCTCAATGGGGTAAGTAACAAAAGCGATAATGCGAATGTGAATGCTTCTCGTTTGGCTCATACCAGTGGTAATTATAGTAATGGTGCTAATGCTGGTGCTTTCTATTTGAATGTGAATAATTCCACTTCGAATTCGAATACGAATATCGGTTCTCACTTAACGTTCTTTATAAATTCCCTATTTTAATTCAAAACCTATGATGTGCTTGATTTTTCCCAAAAGGTGAAATCAAGATGTGTTAAATGATAGCTATATAACCCCGCCTCTTGGCGAAACATAAAATTACTGGGGAGATCGTATTGGTAATTATATTCATATAAACCACTTGGTATTAACAATGTTTATCACTAAATATAATGAATGTTCGATTGTAAAGGAACATTATAGGTAAAAAACAAAAGCATAAATGAAAAGATACTGAAATATTTATGAAAAAATTTATGATCTTGATAATCTTAAAGAAGCACACAAACAAGCGAGAAAAGACAAACAATTATACAGAGAAGTGAAAATGGTAAATGCAAGCGAAGAATATTTCTTAAAGAAAATTCAAAAGCTTCTGAAAGAAAAGAAATATCATATTACAGCAAAAGATTATTCAGTTTCAATAATCCGAGACAAAACCAAATCAAGAGAATTACGAAAATTAAAATATTACCCGCACCGTATAATACAGCGGGCGATCATGTTACAAATTGAAAAATATTTCATGCAAACATTCACAGATTTTACATGTGCAAGTGTAAAATGAAGATGAATGACGCACGTAATGGAATTAATGGACAGATACATGAGAGATAAAGAATGAACGGCGTATTGTTTGAAAATAGATATATCGAAATTTTACCCGAATGTGAATCACAGAATTCTGAAAAAATTATTGAGAAAGAAATTTAAAGATAAAGATTTGTTGAATTTGCTGGACATGATCATTGATTCATTTCCATGAAGAAGATGATTACCAATTTGAAGTTATTTATCACAATTTTTAGCGAATTTTTATCTTTCATATTGCGATCATCGATTAAAAGAAGTGGTAAGATGTAAATATGTTATAAGATACATGGACGATATTGTTATTTTATGAAAAAGCAAAAAGCGATTAAGATATGTTTTTCGCAGATTAAAATGATATTTGGACGGTTGCTTGAATTTAAGAATTAAACCAAATTATCAAATATTTCCAACTGGTGTGAGATGAGTGGATTATGTTTGATACAGATATTTTTACGGTTACAAATTATTGAGAAAATCAACCGCACAGAAATTCAAAAAGAAAGCATTACACCTAAAAGAAAAACAAGAAATGTGAGTTGTTTTTAATTTTAGAGAATGGTGCGCAATGAATAGTTATGTTGGACGAATGTTTCATTGTAATTCATACAGATTATTTGAAAAATATATTGATCCAATAATTCCCAGCATGAACAGATATTATTATTACGAAATTGGAAATAAAAAGAAAAACAAGCTGAAAAAGTATTACAGAAAATTGATTCGTAAGAAATACAAGTCAAGAAAATAAATTTAAAGCTTTGATATTTTCAATTCGTGATTATATTATACATGACAAAATTTTACTTTTTATGTAAAGCAAAATGAAATTATCAGCAACAACAACCAGTTCATCAATAGTTGATTTAATTAATGATGATGAAGTATTAGCATTAATTGAAGCAAAAAGAAACGCAAATGAACCAATTGAAATTGAAATAAGTGTTTGATCATGAGATTCAGTTTTTGTTGAAACAATATCAGATGAAGCTTCAACAACAAATTCTTATGAAGTAACAAGCACATTCAGATTTAAAACATATCAATTGGATCAAGTTTTTGTAATTGCAAGTGATAGCACAGATTTTAACATTCAAATCGTTTGATAAAATGGAAATTTCACCAGATACAAGTTTAATTATAAATCTTTGAACGCTTATTGCATGTGCATTCTTTCTTTGGAAATTGAGTGCAAATATTACAAAATTCAAAGAAAAAACTGAAATGGAATTAAAAAGTCACAATGAAAGAATAAATGAAATTGAATCATTGGATTTGAAAGCAATATTGATGAAAATTCAAACGGATTTGGAACGAATAAAGGAAAATATGCACAAATAGAAATAAACGTTGCAGAAAATTTTTTACATTCAATACATACCTAATGAAACGAATTACAAAACTTTCAGTTACAAAATTGGTTTTATTATTATTGGTAATATCATTAATTGTAATTGAATTATACAAAGTTTTTAAAGGTTCTGAATTAGATCAGATTTTTGTTGATACTGTATTAATGGTTATTTCTTTTTACTTTGGACAAAAAGGAATAAAATACGATAACGTGGATTCAATAATGGAAGAAGAAAACAAGGAATAATTCTTTTATTCCCTATTAAATACGATGAAATGAAAAATAATCATGATCGTATTGATCATATTGATAATTGTGACAGTGTGCAGTATAAATTGGTGCGTGTAATTGATAAAACAGCAACAGACATTCACCATATAATGTGAAAATGTAACAAGCACAAATACAATACGAATATTGATGAAAATAAAGTAAGAATTTCAAGAAGATTACATGTTGCATTAAACGGATTTTTTGGAGACAAACAAAATCCAAGAGATCAATTAAAACAAGTATTTGAAATTGTAAAGCCAGTATTGAGTGAATGAGTTAAACAAGAGCTTTACACAATTCTTTATGAAGCAGATGATGAATTGTTTTATATACCAGAGCTTCTGAAATGAAAGAAAAAGAAGAAATAAACGATTACGAATATAAACATTTAAGAATATGCAAACATAATATTCAAAGAGAATCATGCAGATCATGTTTATTTGAAGTTCTTTGCAGATTAGAATGAAATGATATTCACGATCAAAAGAAGATTTCAGAGAATTGATGATAAAGAAATTTTTAAATTATAACAATAAAAACATGGAAGAAGAAATTACATTGTGATGTTTATGAATCGGTGAAGAAGCAACCGATTATGTTCTTTGTGACGGTGATATTGATATTTTACCAAAGCTTTATAAACAAGATCAAGTAAGATATGAATACAACCAAGCAAATCAAAGTTGGAGTAAAGTTTCATGCACAATTTTTAGTGCAATGTGAATGGTTTCAGATTTAATGAATTATGAATTTTCGCTTGAAGAATTACAAGAAGTTGACGAATTATCATATACAAAATGAAGAATACGTTGACATGGTTGGTATGTAAAGCAAGCCGTTGATCTTGTTTGTAAATGGTGGAATGAAAAACATGGCGATTTATGAAAAATTGCATATTACAGAGTTTCAAAATATTCAAACATGATTGATGAAATTCTTGAAAAGTGATATACAATGAACGGTAATTTTTGCCCAACAACGGAATACAGCCAAGATTACAGAAAAGACGCAGTATTGGATTGAACAGATTTTTGAACCAATACAAATTGACATGCAATTGATATTATAAACGATTGAAAAAGAAAAGTAAAAGATTCGTATAAATGAAGAAAAACATACGATTGAAAAATTGATTGTAACAGATACGAATTAAAAAACCCAATAAGTAAATTATCAAATTATGGAATGCGGTTTTATGTATTTACAAAGGTTGCAGAAGATAACCTTGAAGAATTAAAAAGATTAAACGAAATTAAAGCAAAAATTAATGAAGTAATGCCAATAAATTCACAATTGCGACATTTAACAAATTCAGAACCTTATAAAAATAAATTACATGAAGCAAATAATATGTTGCGTGAATGGTTGGATTATATCAATTGAGAAATAATAAATCTTTCATAAAAAAAGATTTTGCAATTTGTATGTTTTTCCGTAATATATCTTTGCAAATGTGTAGACAGAACGCAAGTTCTGTTTTCTTTTTTTATCTGAAAAATCAAATCAGACAAAGAAAATCTGAATTCTATCTTGATTTCACTATTGACAAAAATTAAAATATATTTATTGCATAAGTAAAAAGTAGAACCAAATATATTTATTTGTTTATTTTTTCAAAATGAAAAATTTACTTTATAACTTTTTGCAATATTCAAAGGACATAAAATTCTATTCAAACGATACATTAACGCATTTTAAATATGATATTTTAAAACTTATTGAATATTTGAAATATCGTAAATGAAAAATGGAAATAAATATAGAAGATATAAGATTACAAGAGTGTATTGAACGATTGGAAACATACAAAGAAACAAGAAATGTTTCACAAAGCACACTTGCCACGCTTTCAAATTCAATGCGTCAATATTTTAAATATTGTGCAATGATGTGAGAAAAAGTTTGATTCAATGTTGAGCAATTACCGATCATAAAAAAAGAACATAAACCATTTGATATGATGAAAAAAGAAGAATACGAAATATTAATTCAAGCACCATTATTTTATGAAGAAAAAGAGATTATCGCAGAAAGAAATCAATTAATAATCGAAATTCCATACAGAACATGATTACGCCGTTCTGAAATATTACGTTGTAAATTTGAACATTTCCACAATGAAAATCGCCAATTTCAAATACTTTGAAAAGGTGGTTATCATGATCGAGTATTTTTTACCGAAGAATTAAGAAAGAAAGTATTAAAATATGAATCAAATTTAAAGGAATACACAAAGAAAAGACCATTTAAACAAGATTTTCTTTTTGTTTGACTTGATAATAAAAACCGATGAAACCAGCTTGCACCAAAATATATTAATATCATGTTTCATAAATATTCAGAAAATCTTTTAAAGGAATGAAAAATTACAAGATTATTACACCCGCACATGGAACGCCACGCATTCGCCACAAATTGCGTTTATGCTTGATTAAGCCAGCAAGCAACAACACGTTTAATGCGTCACCGTGATCCAAAAACCACTGAATGATATTATCACATGAATGATACATGGTTAAAATCACAATTTGATAAAATATCATAACATATTTTTTTCAAAAGTAAAATTTTTCGAACTTTTCGGAAAAATCGAATAGTTTAAAAATGTAATTCAGAACTGTAATTTTTTATTGCAGTAATTTTCTTATTAAAAAAGTGCAAAAAAATTTGACAAATAAAAAATTTTTCTTATACTTAATACTGTCAAACAAGATATTAACACATTTGCTGAAATTTCTTGATCTTGTTATTCATTACTCTAATCGGTTGGATTGTTTCCACACACTCACCATATAGAGAATATCAGTGTGTTAGAGTAAATGAATAAATATATAAGAAACCAAGCGGTGTGATAATATCACATCGCTTTTTCGTAATTACTTATGCAAAAAGGTTCTACAATAAAAAGCATGTAAGTTTGACAAAGAAAACAGAGCTTGCGTGCGTTTCAAAGCAACCATACGAATCAGTTGGGGAAATCAGCACGCAAGCGATCCAACTGGTTCATATGGTTGTTTTAATTTGTTTCAGTTCACATATGAGCCGTTGCACCACTACACACATTTTATTTTCTAAAACAAGGTTCTACAAATGAATGAAGAATTAGAAAGAATTACAATTTTCAATTCTTATGTAAGAAGCATTGACCAGCTTGCAAGATGAGATATGCAACTTGCACAAGAGCTTTCTTATTGGATCATTCAATTCTGAATTAAATGAATCGAGCCACCAGCAGATTCAAACCCGTTCATGCTTTCAGTATTCGAGCAAATCAAAGAGCCGTTAATGAATTGAAGAAAAAAATCAATGAACGGTAAAACAAAATCAAAATCAGATGAAGAAGAAATCAAAGAAGAAACGGAAATTGAAGAAAAAAAATCAAAACAAAATCAAAATGAAATCAAAACTGAATCAAATGAAAATCAAAACGAAATCAAACCGTGACAAAATATAAAATATAAAAGAAAAAAGAAAAAAGAAGAAAATAATAATATTTCATTATCTAACGATAATGAAAGTGCAAGCACGGGAGATTATTGAGATTCAGAAATTAATGAATGTTTGGAAATTATTAAATCGTTTAATGGTTGAATTATTGATTGAACGCAAAAATCAAATCGTATTCGGTGAAAAAATTTAATTTGAAAAATCAAAAAATCGGAATTTGTGCAAAATCAGAATTACACACGGCAAAACACTTTAACGGCGGTGTTAAACGTGGTTGCACAAAACAAGTTTTATGTGAGCAAAATCACATCACCAGAATTGATTTATAAAAATTTAGCAATTTTATTTCAAGTTTGCAGACAAGAATGAATGAATCAAACACCACAAATTGAAGTGCTTTAAAGGTTTACAAAGAGTTGACGTTTGTAATTACAAGGGACGGTGATGTTTATACAACAACAGCCACACCAGATCAGATTTCAAAGCTTTGTGAAAAATCAAGATTCTTGAAATTGTGAAGTGATTACATTGCAGTTGATAGAATTAAAAAATTAACCGTAAAGCCAGCAGATGAAATCGACAATGCATTATTGCAGATTTCAGACAAAAATTTACGTGCAAGAGTTCAAGCGGAAGTTGATGAAAGAAGAAGAACATGATCACGCTTGAACATGGAAATTTATAAAAACATTTTAGATCGTTTCTCGAAATAAACATGCCAAAAGAAGAAATCGAAAGACTTGAATGAAAAGTTGGATTCAAGCTATTCATCAGACGTGTTGGTTTAAAAAACTTTGATGAATATATGCAGTTGTTCGGTAATGATCGAGCAAAAAGACAAACAGCGGTTGAGTGGTTTATTGAAGAATACCCAAACCAAGCAAATTAATTTTATATCAGTTATTAAGCGAAAATGACAGATAAAGAAACACCAAAATTAAATTTATTCATGAAAATTCAAACCGTAAAAAGCAGATTGCTTCAAGCGAATTTGAAGAAATCATGAGAAAACAAACACGCATGATTCAAGTATTATGAGCTTTGAGACTTTTTACCAGCCATTGTTGAATTATGCAAAGACAATGGATTATATACACAAGTATTATTCGATAACGAAACAGCAACATTATTGATTATTGATTGTGATGATCCAACACAGATTGTTCAATATACATCACCAATGCGTGACGTTGATTTGAAATGATGTCAACCGATTCAAGCATTATGAGCGGTTGAAACCTACCAACGCAGATATTTATATTTAAATGCGTTTGATATAGTTGAGAATGATACGCTTGACGCAGTTGCATGAGATGATAATAAGCAAACAAAGAAAGCAGAAGTAAAAAAATTCAGTAATGAAGATTTGGAAAGATTGAAAGCAAAAACAGATTATTTGAAAAAATTTGCAACATCAGATGATTTGTTAAAGGATATTCAAAAGTTCTTTTCAGTAGATAAAGACATGAAAATGAAAATTGCAGATGTTCGAGCAGAAGTTCCAGAAGATAAGCCAGCAGAATAATTTACATCTTAAAAAACAAGGTAATGACAAATCAAGATACAATTGAAGAATTCGATGTTGCAGAATTATTACAAAAGCAAGAAAGCAACGCAAACGAAGTTGATGAATTAATATCAAAGCACGAAAAATTCAAAGCAAAGTGATTGAAATTAACAGATCAAGATATGTTTGATCGAGTTGCTTTATGGGAAAATATGAAAGATAAAATTACAGAATTAAAAAGCACCTATTATGAAGAAAAGCAACAAAACGATGTTAAAAAAGGTGCAAGAATGGTCGAATTAAAAGCAATGTTGAACGAACAATGAAAAAAAGTGCATACAGATTCAACAGCAGACGCATTAATAAAGCAAGAATTCCAGCAACGTGATAATGAAATATCAATTCACAAATTACAAGCGGAATTATTGCAGAATAAAGCGGATTGTGTGCTTGAATATATCAACATTGTAAAAATCCATATTAAAAAAGATTTTAGCATGTAATTTACAAGCATGATAACGTATACAAAAAATAAAATCATTGCAGATAATAATTGAAAATCAAAATCAGTGGAAATTGACACGGTATTATGAGCCGTAAAATGAAAAAGTCGATTCCTTGCAAGGTTATGAATTGCAATGATCCTTGCAGAAAAATTAGAAATATCATCAAAGCAAGCATTCACGGTCGCATGCACAATGAAAGATGATTTCGAAACCTTTTACAACTTAAACAAATAAAATGAAAAACAAAACAATAATTATTTATGCATTAATCGTTCTATTTATTCTTGTTATGTGATGAATTTTTGTCACATACGCAAGCAATAAACAAGAGCCAATACAACAAATTTTAAATCAGATTGAAAAGAATGAATCTGAATTACAACAGCTTGAAATCAAACAAGCTGAATTAAACCAAGCCAATGAGCAAGCCAAAGAAGAATTATTGAATAAATACGGGTTGCAGATTTCAGAAACAAAAGCTGAATCACCAGATGATAGTGAAATATGCCCAGTGGAATTATTTGAAAAATATGAGTGGGATTGTGTGAATCATATTAACGAATGGACACCATGAAAATTAACAGAAAGTGGTGATCATCAAGAAATGCCAGAGATTAAAGCAACAGATGAACATGAAAGATTCAAGGAACTTGCAACAGCATATTGACTTGACGCAAGCACAATATGGAGTGTTGAAAACCATTATTGAATTAAAGAATGAGTTATTCTTTGCATAACAGTTGCAGAAACAAGCGGTTGAAATCGTGGTTATGGTGAAAAAAACATATGAAGTGTTTGAAGTAATGATCGTGGTGACCGCCCAACGTATGCTTTAATGGAAGCTTGACTTGAAGCAATAGGTAAAACATTAAACAACCAATATTTATGAAGTAAAAAAACTCTTTGATGTTTAAGTAATGCTGGATCATGTAATGAATCCAACGATAATTGAAAAAGATATGCAACAAGTGAATCAAGCCGAGAAAAAAACATGGTTGCATGTTTATCAACAATTTATGGATCAGTAAACGCCAGCACGTTTGGTATTAGAAGATAATTTTTATTTCATTTATTATTTCAAAACATGGAAAATACAATTGATTTCTTTGATTTCCAATTCATCATTGATGAAGATTGAACATTGAAAGAAACAAGGTTCAATAATCTTCTTATAAGTAAAGAACTTTGAAATAGTTTATTCTTTGTGCATGAAAAGTATATGAAAAAGGTAAAACAGCACAAATTTGATAAAAAGAAAATTGAAGCCCACAAAGAAGAAAAAGAAAAAATGTTGAATGCATGGAGAGTGCAAAAAGAACATTATCAGTGACACATCAGATACCAAGAAAAAGCATTGTGAGAAAAAAACAGATTATTGAAAGCAATATGATTAATTGCCCACAATGTTGAAAAAGTTAATCAGAATTAATTTTATTTCATAAAAAACAAAACATCATGTTTGAACGAATTAAAAAATTATTCATGAGAAAATGAATAAACAAAGTGGTTGTTGATACATTAAGGGAACAAAACCACCGTTTAAAAGAAAGAGTTGCAGAATTAGAAGAAGCAACCGAAAAGAAATTTTGTTCACAC
>JAZLBG010000146.1:0-30342 GCA_045613585.1 Candidatus Fimenecus sp.
TTACTATCATACTACACTGTACATCTCCGTGCCTGCCCGTAGATTATTAAAGTTTTGCGGTCGGGCACAGAGTCCCGACCCTACAAGGTGTGTTTGTTAAAATAAATCAATTAAAGAACTCGACAAACTCCAATTTGTCAAAATTAAAAGGGCGGATATTATCCACCCCTACTTAATTTGCCAATCAATTTCTGTTATGTTTTTAGATTTTAAAAACTCATTTGCTTTTTTGAAATGTCCGTTGCCAAAAAATCCGTTATATGCTGAAAGTGGACTTGGATGAGCTGATTCCAATACTAAATGATTTGGGTTTGTAATGATTTTCTTCTTTGCCCTTGCGTTTGCACCCCAAAGTAAGAATACCATTGGGTCAGGTCTTTGGTTAAGTAATGAAATCACATTGTCTGTGAATATTTCCCATCCCATTCCCTTGTGGGAGTTGGGTTGACTCTCTCTTACAGTTAAAACTGTGTTCATCATAAGAACGCCTTGTTGCGCCCAATATGTAAGCTCACCATGTTGTGGGATTGGAAAACCGTATTCAGCATAGATTTCTTTATACATATTCTGAAGGGAAGGTGGGGGATTAACACCTTTTTTGACGGAGAAGCAAAGCCCATGTGCCTGATTTGGCTGATGATATGGGTCCTGTCCTAAAATAACCACCTTAACATCCTTGTAATCGGTATATTTCAAAGCATTAAAAATATCGTTCATATGGGGATAAATGGTTTGTGACTTATATTCCTGCACCAAAAATTTTCTCAGATTGAGATAATATGGCTTTTGAAATTCGTCTTTTAACAGAATATCCCAGGAGTTATTAAACTGTACCATTTTTCAATCTCTCAATCATCATAAATGCAGATTTGTAGATGTCACCACAACCCATTGTAAGGACTAAATCTCCTGCTTTTGCATTTTTTACAACATAATCAGCAACCTCTTCCTGAGTGTTGAACCAAACGGAATCAGGGATTTTTTCTGCAAGTTGTGATGTGTAAATATCATAAGTATTAACTTCACGAGAACCCATAATCTCTGTCATAACACATCTGTCAGGGATTTTAAGCACATCAACAAACTCGTCAAAGTGCATAGCAGTTCTTGAATATGTGAAAGGCTGGAAAACTGCCCAAACTGTGTTGTAACCCATTTTCATCGCTGCTTCAAGTGTAACTTTGAGCTCAGCAGGGTGGTGAGCATAGTCATCAATAAAGTCAATGCCGTTGTATGTTCCAAGGTCTTCAAAACGACGACCTGCACCTTTAAATTCTTGTAATCCCTTAATGCAATCTTCAAATTTTGCACCTGAATAAACTGCAGAAGCTATTGCAGCAAGTGCATTGAGCACATTGTGAATACCCGGAATTGAAAGTACAACATTACCAAGCTTTTCACCCTTGTACATGACATCAAATTTAGTGAACGCACCTTTGTATTCTTCAATATTTTCTGCATAGTAGTCATTTTTACTATCAAAACCGAAAGAAATCATATCCTTGCCCTTAATGTCAGCGATGGCTTTAAGGGTATTTTCATCATCACCGTTGAAAATTACTGCTTTTGTTGCAGAATCGGCAAATTTTGTGAAACTTAAAATGAGATTTTCCATGGTCTTGAAATATTCAAGGTGGTCCTCATCAATGTTGAGAATAACTGCAACATCTGGACTCATTTTAAGGAATGTATCCTGATATTCACAAGATTCCATAACGATAGTTTCACTCTGACCAACACGACCATAGGAGTTTGTAAGTGGCAACTTGCCACCGATAACTGCAGATGGGTCAAGACCTGCCTCAATCATTGTTTGTACAGTAAGTGAAGTAACAGTTGTTTTTCCGTGGGTGCCACAGATACCGATACAGTTAGAGAATTGACGTGAAACTTCACCTAATAACTCTGCACGCTGGAATGTAGGAATACCACTTTCAAGTGCAGCTTTAAGTTCAGGGTTTTCCTTTGAAATAGCGGCAGAATAAACCACCATTTCAGCACCCTCAATATTTTCAGCTTTTTGTCCCATCATAACCTTGATACCCATTTTACGGATGCGGTCAACGATTGAACTTTCGTTATTATCGGAGCCTTGAAGAGTATAACCCCTGCTATGAAGAATTTCAGCAAGCGGACACATACCACTTCCACCGATTCCGATGAAATGTATTGTTTTTACAGTTTCTAAAACTTTTGTAATTTCGTTCATTTTTATCACCACAATATATTATAGTATAATTTTTCAAAAAATTAAACACCTAATCACCATTTTTCTTAAAAAACATATTCTAATATTGTAAGGGAAGGGTGAAGTATATATGAAAAACAGAAATATCGTAATTGTTGGTGGCGACAAACGACAGAAATATCTTAAAGAATATCTTACTCAAAGTGGATTTTCAGTTGAATCCTACGGACTATTTGATTGGGATGATGATACCGACAAACTTAAGAGTATAATCAACGAAAATTCTGCAATTGTTTTGCCTTTACCTGCAACGCGAAATGGTAAAACCATAAATATGCCTTTTTCTAAAAAAGAGATTTCAGTTGACCGCTTATTATCTTTTCTCGGTAAAGAAAACCTTGTTTTTGGTGGAATAATCAAAGACGATTTACTCTCACGACTTCGTGAAACAGATATTCCTTTTGTTGATTATTATGACGAAGCATTTGTCGAGAAAAACGCGGTGTTAACAGCTTTTGGCACGCTTAAAATTATTCTTGAGCATATTGATTTTGCCTTACCAATGGGGAATTTTGCAATTACTGGTTATGGCAGAGTGGCCAAAGAAACCGCAAGCCTTTTAACGTCACTTTCTTGTGATGTTACTGTGTTTGCACGAAATCCATCTCAACGAGAAGATTCCAATATTAAAGGTTGTAAATCATACCCAATAACAACACTTTCTTCTCTTGCTAATAGTTTCGATATTATTATAAATACTGTGCCATCTGAGATTATTACAGAAGAAACAGCCAAAAACATAAATGAAAAATGCAAGGTTATTGAGCTTGCGTCTGCCCCTTATGGTATGAATTTCGAAGTTATGCGTAAAAATGGTATAGATGTGATTAAGGCTTTTGGTCTGCCAGGCAAATATACACCAAAAACTGCCGGAGAAATTATCGGCAACAAAATAATAAATTATCTTTAAGAAACAAGCACCACACAAAAGGAGGCGTGTGAAATGCAAAAAGAAACTGTGGGATTTGCCTTGTGCGGTTCATTTTGCACATTTAAGAAAGTAATCCCACAAATGAAAAAACTTGTAAATGACGGGTATAGAGTAATTCCAATAATGTCACATAATGCATATACAACAGATACCCGATTTGGCAAATCCCGCGAATTTAATGAAGAAATTGAGCAGATTTGTGGTGAAAAAATAATATATACAATAAGTGGTGCAGAACCAATAGGCCCTAAAGAATTGCTTTCGGCACTTGTAATTGCACCATGCACGGGTAATACTCTTGGTAAGCTTGCCAATGGAATAAGCGACACTTCAGTAACCCTTGCAACAAAAGCCCATTTAAGAAATCAGCGTCCCGTAATAATTGCGGTTTCAACAAATGATGCACTTGGCACAAGCGCCCGAAATATTGGCACTTTAATGAATAGTAAACATATTTATTTTGTACCAATGCGACAAGACGACTATATCAATAAACCAAATTCAATTGTGGCAGATTTTGATTACATTCCTGATACAGTTAGAGAAGTTTTAGCCACAAATACCCAACCACAACCTATGTTGTTGTAAAAGGATTAATAAATTGGAGATTAGCAGGGAGTTGTTGTGGTTATGATACTCCTTGACAAATTATAGTTCACAAAACAAAAAGGCAGAGGAAATCTCTGCCTTCAACTGTTTGAGTATAATGAAATATTGCTTTGCAATATGAAGTAATCTTCGATTATGAAGTATTTACTTCGTAAATATGAAGTAAAGCAAATCCCTTCATACGCCGTGAGGCGTACTTCATAGTGAAACTACTTCATATCCGTTAGGATACTTCATAAATCCGTCAGGATTTACTTCATTACAAGCCTTTTAGGCTTGCTCAAAGAACACCTTAAACGCACGATATGCCATATAAACGTCAAGTTTTGAAACAACTTCCATTGGAGCATGCATTGAAAGTACAGGTACACCAAGGTCGATTGTGTCAATATCAAGGTTTGCAACGTACATAGCAACTGTGCCGCCGCCACCTGCGTCAACCTTACCTAATTCACCAATCTGCCATACAACCTCATTTGCATTAAGCATTCTGCGGATTTTACCCATATATTCAGCAGAAGCGTCAGATGTGCCACTCTTACCACGAGTGCCTGTATATTTAGTAATAACAACGCCGTTATTTACGAATGAGCAATTCTTTCTTTCACTAACCTCAGGGAATGATGGGTCGTATGCTGCATTAACGTCAGCAGAAAGACATTCTGACTTTGAAAGCACTCTCCAAGGCTCAACGCCACCCATAACTGCAAGGTCGTGAATAAAATATTTCATATATGATGAGTTAAGACCTGTGTTACCATCTGAGCCGATTTCTTCCTTGTCAGTAAGGACAGTAAGGCAAGTGTATTCAGGATTTTCTACATTGAAAATTGCCTGTGCAGCAGGGTAAGCACAAACTTTGTCGTCGTGACCATAAGCACCGATTAAGCTTCTGTCAAAACCGATGTCACGAGCCTTGAATGCAGGTACTAATTCGAGTTCAGCACTAAGGAAATCACTTTCAGTAATTCCGTATTTTTCGTTGAGAATTTTGATAATATTGAGTTTAACCTTGTCACTACCCTCATCTTTTGAGAATGGACGGCTACCGATGAGAATGTTGAGCTGTTCACCCTGAATACCCTCACTCATTGTCTGCTTCATCTGATTCTGTGCAAGGTGTGGAAGAAGGTCAGTAACACAGAATTGAGGGTCTTTTTCGTCTTCACCAACATTAACCTTTACTGTTTCACCATCTGCCTTAACAACAACACCGTGGAGTGCCAATGGAATAGCAGTCCACTGATATTTCTTGATTCCACCATAGTAGTGAGTCTTGAAATATGCAAGAGAAGAATCCTCATAAAGTGGATTTGGTTTAAGGTCAAGACGAGGTGAATCAACGTGAGCAGCAGAGATTTTAACACCTTCTGCAATACTCTTCTTACCAATTACACAAAGGATAATTGACTTGTTTCTGTTGTTGAAATAAACCTTGTCACCAGCGTTGTATTTCTTAGTATTGTCAAATTCTGTGTAGCCTCTTTTTTCTGCTTCAGCAACAAAAAATTCAACAGACTCTCTTTCAATTTTTGCAAAGTCAAGATATTTTTTATAGCCCTCACAAAAATCGTCGGCAGCCTTTACAACTGACTCGTCAACAGTTTCCATAGCGTGTTTTGGCTCATAAAAAAGTTCTTTTTTCATTTCGTTAAGTTCCATAATATTTTCTCCTTTCGGTTACATTTATAATTGTAATGTAATTGGTTTTATTTCTATATTTATATCGTATGGTGGGTAATTCCACAACACGAAATCTGCGCGAGAAGTGAAAAAACTTTCATCTTTTTGGGCATTTATACGTTCTAATGCTTTTTCTTCTGTAATATTATCGCGTTTCATTATTCTTTCAAGACGAATTTCCTTTGGTGCAACTACGGTCACGTTAAAATCACAAAGTGCATCTAATCCACTTTCAAAAAGTGCAATTGCATCAATGATTACACCGCGATACCCAACCTCTTCCATATCTTTAATAATTGATTTGATTTCTTCTGTCACAGCAGGGTGGGTGATATCGTTTAAAGCGTTTGTGCTTTCAGTATCGGCAAAAGCACGGGAAGCGAGTGTAGGTCGGTTTATTGTACCATCCTCGTTTACAACATCACACCCGAAACGCTCTTTCAATTTATTTTTGACATTTTCATTGTTGTTTATAACATTACGGGCAACTTTGTCAGCATCAATATGATAGCAACCATATACCATCAATTTTTGTGCAACAGTGCTTTTACCCGCACCCGTAAGCCCCGTAAGACCAATAATTTTCATAAAAACTTTCCTTATTTATATTCTTTCAACGCGTTGTATTCAATGTAGTTCCATACATGTTGAAAATGGTGTTCATCACGAATAATTTCATCGTAATATGATCTTTGCCATATTGAAAAACCAATTTCTTTTGTAACCATTGTTTTTAAAGAACGGATTACGGTTCCAAGTTTTGTAGGGGACGATGCCCACATCGTCCCGTTGTTGAAATTATCAATAAAAACCAACATATGAATATGATTAGGCATTATAATATAATTTTCAACGGATATGTTTTTATATGTTGTATTTATATTGTTGATGTATTTTTCCACAATTACACCATACGGCTTTAACATAATTTTTTTCGGGACGATGTGGGCATCGTCCCCTACTATTCGTGATAATATTGGTTTCTTTTCTTCTGTGCATATTGTTACAAAATATAATCCGTTACTACCATAATCATAATTCTGTAACCTTATGCTTTTTCTCTTTGATAATGCTTTCATATTACCTTGATTTTAAACCCTGCTGCACGGATGAGGCGGTTGTAAACTGCCAATCCCATACCATTTGTTTCGGGGCAACGGGCATAAACTTTTGTAGCACCCATTTCGTCCAATTCACGAAGAGCGTCAAAGAGTCTTGCACTCTGACTGAATCCGTCGTCCTTGTTACCATATGTAACCGATGGGCAGGACAAATCTTCATTTTCATTGTCAAAACACAATGCAGTTACATTTTCTTCATTTTCACAAAGTGATTTAAAAGTTTCAAAACCACTTTTTATGATTGTTATGTCGGCACTTGGTGCATAATGCTTGTACTTCATACCGGGTGAAGATGCAACAACACCTTCTTCCAATTTGTTAAGCACTGCATCATCAACTACAATTTCACCGATAACTGATGTCATTTCTTCCAATGTGACACCACCTGGACGAAGAAGTCTTGGTGGCTCTTCGGCAAATGAAATAACAGTTGACTCAACACCTATTTCACAGTTTCCACCATCAATTATAAGTGGAATTCTACCATCCATATCCTGAAAAACATATCTGGCATTTGTAGGACTTGGGCTACCTGAAAGATTTGCAGATGGTGCTGCCAGAGGACAACCACAAGCTTCAATTATAGCTCTTGCATAGTCACTTTTTGGCATTCTTACAGCAACTGTATTGAGATTTCCTGAAACAACATTTGACACCCTGTCACTTTTTTTCATAATCATTGTAAGAGCGTCAGGCCAGAATGTCTCTGCCATAATTTTTACTTTTTCAGGGATTTCTGCCACTAATTGCTCTAAATCTTCAAACTTTGCAATATGCACAATGAGTGGGTTGTCACTTGGACGGCCCTTTGCAACGAAGATTTTCTTAACTGCATCTTCATTAAGTGCATTTGCTGCAAGACCATAGACGGTTTCAGTAGGGATTCCCACAACCTCACCGTCATTTATGAGCCTGTCAGCTTCCGTTAATGCTCTGTCATATTCAGTTGTAATGTCAATTACTACTGTTTTCATAAATATTCCTTATTCGTTTGCCTTTAATTTTTCTGCAGTATCTGCTGTGATAAGTGCATCAATAATTTCATCAATGTCACCATTCATAATCTGCTCGATTTTATAAAGAGTAAGACCAATTCTGTGGTCGCTAACTCGTCCTTGCGGGAAATTATATGTTCTGATTCTCTCACTTCGGTCACCAGTACCAACCTGACTCTTTCTCTGACCTGCAATTTCAGCATCGTGCTTTGCCTGTTCAATTTCCAAAAGTCTTGAACGAAGAACTTTAAGGGCTTTATCCTTGTTTTTATGCTGGCTTCTCTCGTCCTGACACTCAACAACCATACCTGTTGGCAAGTGAGTAACACGAATAGCAGATGAAGTCTTGTTAACTTTCTGTCCACCTGCACCACTTGAACGGAAAACATCAATCTGTAATTCAGCAGGGTTAAGTTCAAAGTCAACATCTTCAGCTTCAGGAAGAACAGCAACAGTAACAGTTGAAGTCTGAATTCTGCCCTGACTTTCTGTTTCAGGGACACGCTGAACTCTGTGAACACCACTTTCAAACTTAAAGCGTGAGTATGCGCCATCACCATCGACTGAGAAAATAACTTCCTTGTAACCGCCTAATTCTGTTGGGTTTTCAGAAAGAATTTCCATTTTCCAACCACGTGCTTCTGCATACATTGTGTACATTCTGAAAAGTGAGTTTGCAAAGAGGGCTGCCTCTTCACCACCTGCGCCACCACGGATTTCAATGATAACATTTCGGTCATCATTAGGGTCACGAGGAAGAAGGAGAATCTTTAATTCTTCCCAACAAACTTCAAGTTGCTCTTTTGCAGTTTCAAATTCTTCCTGCACCATTTCTTTGAAGTCCTTATCCATTCCACCTTCGTCAAGGAGCATTTTTGATTCTTCAAAAGTATCCTTATAGCCCTTGTATTCACGGAATTTTTCAACAACAGGAGTGAGTTGTTTCAATTCTTTCATTAATTTTGTGTATAATTGCTGGTCACTAACTGTTGCAGGGTCGCATAACTGCTCGTTAACAGTTTCAAATCTTGTTTCAATTCCTAATAACTTATCAAACATTTTCTGTTTCCTCTCGAATAATCTTTTTTATATTCTTTTCAATTTTTACACGTGGCACCATAACTTCACGTTCGCAATTTGTGCAACGGATACGAAAATCCATACCTGCACGAAGCACTAAAAACTTTTTTTCACCGCAAGGATGTGGCTTTTTCATTTCAAGAATATCGTTTACTCTAATATCCATAAAATCCACCTCAAAACATATTACATTATATAATATCACAAATATTGCAAAAATAAAATACCTTAATTTAATTCTCTTTTCAGTTTTTTCATCATATCAATATATAAATTTGAAAATAAAGGTGAGATATATGAAAAAATACTATCCAGAGGGAATAATTTTTGAAAGCAAACACAATAAAAAGTGTATGGAGTCAATAAATAATCTGCGAGAATGCTTTTTTGCTGAAAAGATACTTGAAGGCAAAGTGACAATGTGTGACCGTGAACATAATTTGCATGTGGATTTGGGCGTAATTCAAGGTATTATTCCCCGTGAAGAATGTGCAATAGGCATTTCTGACGGAAGTGTCAGAGATATTGCTATAATTTCAAGAGTGAATAAGCCTGTATGCTTTAAAATTATTGATTTTATGGATGACGAGCAAGGGGTAAGAACAGCAATACTTAGTCGTCGTGTAGTGCAAGAGGAGTGTTTAGAAAATTACATAAATACTCTCGTACCGGGTGATATTATCAACGCCCGCGTTACTCATAACGAAAGTTTCGGTTCATTTTGTGACATAGGTTGTGGAATTTCTGCACTTTTACCAATTGACAGTATTTCAGTTTCTCGTATTCCTCATCCAAGTGTAAGATTTTCAGTAAACACTGTAATCAAGGCTGTTGTAAAAAGTATAGATGCTCAGGGCAGAATAACATTATCTCTTAAAGAATTACTTGGCACATGGGAAGAAAATGCAGAAAAATTCAAAGCTGGGCAAACAGTAGGGGGAATAGTGCGCTCAATTGAAAAATACGGTGTGTTTATTGAGCTATCACCAAACCTTGCAGGTCTTGCAGAATATACAAGTGATGTGCAAGAAGGGGACTGCGCAAGCGTTTATATAAAAAGCATCAATCCTGAAAAAATGAAAATAAAACTAGCTATTGTAGATAGCTTTCCAAGCAACAATAATGTGTCGCCTGTCCATTATTTTATAGATGAAAATCATATAGATAACTGGAAATATTCACCTAGAATTTCAACAAAAATAATTGAAAGCAAATTTTAACAAAAAAATGTTGTAAAATGTAAAAATATATGATAGAATACTCCTAGTTATAAAATAACGGAGGGATTTTATGAAAAAAATCAAAGTTGCGTTGAGCCTTATTCTCGCAATTGCATTAATTTCAATTATGGTATTACCTGCATTTGCAGCAGGAGCTTCTAATACTTGTGATTGTGGTCATGCTCCTGTAATTCAGGTGCGCGGAATTGGCGAAAAGCTCTATTTAGGTGAAGTTGCTGATGAAAATGAAATTTTCTCATCAGACAGAATTGTTGATAGTATTTTACCTGTAATTCCTCAACTTGCGGAATTCCTTGGTGATACTACAAGGGTTGACTTATTACTCGGTGCTGCTAAAACAGCAGTTTACGATATTTTTGGCCCTGTTATGTACAACAATAATTTACAGAGATTAATTAATCTTGATGCAGAAGGCAATGAAATTGACGAGCCTATTTCAATTGTTGTTGACAGTCACACAGAACCTGTTGAAGATTATATGAACTTTAATGTAAGTTTAACTGAAGAAGAAAAACTTGCTAAAGCTCTTTATGAAGAACTTGGTGATGACCATGTTTATCTCTTCACATATGACTGGACAGCTAACCCTGTTGATATTGCTGCTGACCTTAAAGACTTCATTGAAGAAGTTAAAAAGCAGTCAGGTCATAACAAGGTATCAATTAACGCTGAAAGTTTGGGCGGTGCAATTGTAAACCTTTATCTTTCAAAATATGGTCAGGGTAGCATTGAAAACCTTGTAATGGCTAATTCAGCTTTCAATGGTCTTGAAATGATGGCACAGTTGTTCACAGGTAATGTTGATATTGATGGTACAGCACTTTCTTATCTCATTACACAAGAACTTTTAGGTAATGCAGATTACAGAGAACTTGCTGTGTTTGCTTCTGTATTTGAAGAAGTTGCAAAGATTGCAGATGAGCTTATGGCTAACCCAACATTCAAACAGATGATGTATGACGAAATTTTCGTTCCTGTATTTGGTTACATCCCATCTTTCTGGTCACTTGTACCTACATATAAGTATGATGGTCATGACAATATTGTTTTTGACGAAGCTAAAGATTATATCTTCGGTGAAGATACAGGATTCCTCTTCTTTGAAACTCGTGAAAAAGCAGGTGGCAACCTTCTTTTTGCTGTAAATACAATCAGAAATGCAAGTGCAGAGTCAGATAAAATAGTTGACAAATTGCTTAATGGTTATAAAAAGAGCGGTAAAAAGTACCCTGCTATCAATAGCTATGCTAACGTTACAAACTATAACAGATTTATCGCACCTGTTACACCATCTGCAAACTGGAATAGTGACGGCGTAATCGAAGCATATAACGCAAGTGGTTTTGCAACAATAGCTGATATGGGTTTAACTCTTGGTGAAAACTATATTCAAGCTGAACTTAAAGACGTTGCAAACTATGTTTCACCTGATAACGTAGTTGACGCTTCAACTTGTCAGGCGCCAAATAATACTTGGTTTATTAAGAACTTAGGCCATGTTAAATATGATGCCAACGATGGTACTGCTGATTTCTATGTATGGCTTCTTACAGCAACTGAAAAGCAAGATATCAATACAGATGAAAACTATCCACAGTTCTTGTATTATGATACAACAATTAATCAGCTTATGACTTTTGATGAGCATGAAAATGGTGGAATTATCAGCGGTCTTCCAGGTATTGATATGGATGGTATTGAAGATGCTATCGACCAACTTCTTGCAGGTCTTGAATCATTAGGTGTTAATCTTGATGACCTTGATTTCAGTAACTTGAACTTAGATAGTATCCTTGGTCTTCTTGGCTCATTTGATTTGAGTATGATTACAGACCTTCTTGGTTCAATTGACATTATGGGTCTCCTTGGTAGTTTTGACCTTGGTGGCATACTTGATATGATTATGGGACTTTTAGGTCTTGGTGGTGGTAGTGAAACTCCTGAAGACCCTTCAACTCCTGATGATGGTCTTAATTGGGGCGACGACGAACCAACAACTGAAGCTCCAGAAGAGCCATCAACTGAAGCTCCAGAAGAGCCATCAACAGATGTTCCAGAAGAGCCATCAACAAATGCTCCTGTTACAACACCTGATTCAAATACAGGTAATTCAAATGTAGGTTCTTCAAACGTTATCAGAGTACCTGTTCAACAGACAACAGGTATCACATATAGTGGTACTCCTACATTCAGCATAGGTTCAACTCCATGGGTTATTCTTTTTGCAGTTGCAGCAGTAATCGCTGGTATTTTGATTATCAAGCTTTAATCCCTTATATTTATAAATAAAATTAACGGCAGAGATTAATTTCTCTGCCGTTTTTTCTTAAAAAACAAATATATTTTTTTAAAACATCTTGAAATATGAAATAAAAGTTTTATAATTATAATAGATAAATTTTGGCAAAAGGAGTGTTCTGATAATGAACATTTACGAAGCAATAAATTCTCTTGTGGCTTATGGTGCTAAAGAGGGATTAATTGAAGAAGGTGATAAAGTCTGGGCAGTTAACAGAATCCTTGAAATTTTAGATATGGATAGTATGGAAACTGATGCAGAAGTTAAAACTGCTGACCTTCAGGAAATTCTTAAAACAATTCTGGATTTTGCAGTAGAAAAAGGTCTTTGTGAAGATTCAGTTGTTTATAAAGATTTATTTGATACAAAGGTAATGGGCGTGTTGACTCCTAGACCATCAGAAGTAATTAAGACTTTCAATGAAAAATATGAAAAATCTCCTAAAGAAGCAACTGACTGGTATTATCATATTTCTCGCAAATCTGACTATATCCGTGAATACAGAATTAAAAATGATGTTAAATGGATTACAAAAACACAATATGGCGATATTGATATTACAATCAATCTTGCTAAACCTGAAAAAGACCCAAAAGCTATTGCAGCAGCTACAAAAATGGAGCAAAGTTCATATCCTACTTGTATGCTTTGTAAAGAGAATGAAGGCTATAGAGGTCGTGTAAATCACCCAGCTCGTCAAAATCACAGAGTTATTCCAATTTGCCTTGAGGGTGTAAATGCTTATATGCAATATTCACCTTATGTTTATTATAACGAGCATTGTATTGTGTTTGATGAAGCACATACACCAATGAAAATTTCAGAGCAGAAATTCAGAAGACTTTTTGATTTTGTTAAGAAATTCCCTCATTATTTCCTTGGTTCAAACTCTGATTTGCCAATTGCAGGTGGTTCAATTCTTACTCATGAGCATTTTCAAGGCGGTAGTTATACTTTTGCTATGGAAAAAGCAGAAATTGAAGAATATGTTGAGTTTGAAGGGTTTTCAGATGTTAAAGCAGGTATTGTAAAATGGCCAATGTCAGTTATTCGCCTTCAGGGTGAAGATACTGACCGCATTTGCACTCTTGCTGGTAGAATTCTCGCAACATGGCGTGATTATACTGATGAAGATGCATTTATCTATGCGGTAACAGATGGAACAATTCACAACACAATTACACCAATTGCAAGATATACAAATGGTTATTATGAACTTGACCTTGTTCTTCGTAATAACATTACAACAGAAGAATATCCTGATGGATTTTATCATCCACATCCTGAGTATCATAACATCAAGAAAGAAAATATTGGTCTTATTGAAGTTATGGGGCTTGCGGTGCTTCCATCTCGTCTTAAAACAGAAATGGCAGTACTTCGTGATGCAATTTTAGAGAATAAAGATATTAAAGCAGACGAAACAATTGCAAAACATGCTGATTGGGCAGAGCAAATTAAAGCAAAATATAGTGATATTAATGCAGAAAATTGTGACGATATTCTTCGTGATGAAATTGGTCTTGTGTTTACTGCAATACTCGAACAATGTGGTGTTTATGACCGCACAGAAGAGGGTAGAGCACAGTTTAAGAAATTTATTTCACAGGTAAAATAATTTTAATGCAAAATGTAAAGCGCAAAGCGCAAAATTAAAGGGGCGATAAATCGCCCCTTTCTTATGTGTGTTTAGTTTTTAATTCATTTTACACTTTGCATTCTGCGTTTTGCACTTGCTTTAGTCCCACTCGCAACCTGTGACAGTTTCAAGGTCGATGTTTCTTGTGTCGTGAGTATTTTTAATAAGTGCAATAATAGTAAATATGAAGCTTGGTACAAGTAAGCAAAGGGCAACAGTACCAATTATTCCATCACCAAAAATAAGGGCAAGAATTGTGTTTGTAATAAATCCGATTGCGTAGCCTGCAAAGCCTACAACCGTTTGTGCGGCTGTTGCGGAAGAACGAAGATTTGTAGGTGCAGATTCACTAGCCATCATAATAAGTACATCGTTTGTTGAGTAGTAACTACCAACAAAAGCACCACAGAAGAAACCAACAAATGATGGATTTAAGTTCATTTTAGCGCCAATAGCAAATACAACAAAACTTATAACGCAGTTTGTCGCAACAGTAATTGCTGCTGATTTTCTACCCTTTTTATCTGAAATAAAGCCCATAATTACTTGTGAAAGAGCCATACCAATAGGGTACAAAACAAGCGCCTGACTAACTTCTTTAATACTTACAAGGTCTAAAAATTCTTTTGCATTAGAGCCATATACACTTTGTGCATATCCGTGAGTAAGAATTGCTTGATAATTCATACTACCTACAACGCCAATACCCGCAAGGGCAAAGCATATAAATACCCAGCGAAGTTGCTTGTGGTTGAAACCGAATTTAAGAGCATCAATAAGTCCACCCTGTGAATTTTGTGCTTTTTTCTTTGCTTCTTCTGCCTTTAATTCGTCTTCAGTCATTTTAAGATAATTGATTCTTGATTCAATAAAGGCATCAGTTTCTCTTGCGCAAAGAAGTGCAACAAGTGAAACAACAATACCAACAACAGCTGGAATTACATAAACATTACGCCATTCTCCCGCATTATGCATAAGCATACGACGAAGCACAGGTACTAACATAACCGCCATATTGGCAAAGAATTTAACAACAGAATATGTAATAGCACGACTCTTGGCAGGGGCAGATTCCATAATATAAACAACATGCATATCGTGAGGTACAAAGAAAAGAATCATACATGCACCAATAAAGTACATAATTGCATTTTGTGATAAGAATATAACAAACAATGCAAGAGCCATTCCGAATGTGTTAATAATAAGAAATGTTTTTCTGCCAAAACGGTCTGCAAGTGGTCTGTAAAGAAGACCTAAAATCTGAAATGGAATTGCAACAACATTCAAAAGATTAAGAATTGTAACTGAACTTTCACTCTGGAAAAAAGTGTTAGCAATTTCAGTTTGCATAAGTGCATTTATTTGTGATGCAATTTCGTCAACTGCATAAATAAGCGCAATAATTAAAACAAGATACCAAAAATATGTATTACCCTTTGGTCTTGCTTGTTGTTTTTCCCAATATTTCAGTTCGTTTGCCTTTTTCAGCTCTTTTTTTCTGAGTTGTTCAGGTGTTAAAACTCTACTCATAATAAAATCCCCTTTCAATAAATACATTGTAGCATATAATACCTGTAATTTCAATAAAACAAAAAGGGTGTTATTGAAATTTATGTAAAAGTAAAACAGTGTGACAAATAACAAATTATCAACCGTTTTCTATTGTGAAAATTTATTTTTATACACTATATTATGTATAAATGCATAAAATGGTTGAAATATGTAATAAAAATGCATAAAACTCATATAAATATTCATAAAATATGCAAATAGTTGCATAAAAATACAAAAATGTTGAAAAAATATGCGAAAAACTCTTGATTTATTAAATATTGGGTGTATAATATTACCCATACTACAAATTGCACAACACAAAGGCAATTTTTTCGGAGGAATAGACAATGGAAAAGAAAGATATTAAAAAGGTAGTTTTAGCTTATTCAGGTGGTCTTGATACATCAATCATTATCCCTTGGTTAAAAGAAAATTATAACAATTGTGAGGTTATCGCAGTTTCAGGTGACGTTGGTCAGGGTACTGAACTTGACGGTCTTGAAGAAAAGGCAATTGCAACAGGTGCTTCAAAACTCTATGTTCTTGATTTGAAAGAAGAATATGTTGAAGAATACATCTGGCCTTGCCTTAAAGCAGGTGCTGAATATGAACAGTATCTTCTTGGTACATCACACGCTCGTCCTTGTATTGCAAAGGGACTTGCTGAAATTGCAATCAAAGAAGGTGCAGATGCTATCTGCCATGGTTGTACTGGTAAAGGTAACGACCAGGTTCGTTTTGAACTTACACTTAAAGCATTTGCACCTGAAATGGCAATTATTGCTCCTTGGCGTGAATGGGACATTGTTTCTCGTGAAGAAGAAATCGAATACGCTGAGGCTCACAACATTCCTCTTAAAATTAACCGTGAAACAAACTATTCAAAAGATAAGAACGTATGGCACTTATCACACGAAGGTCTTGACCTTGAAGACCCAGCAAACGAACCAATGTATAACAAAGAAGGTTTCCTTGAAATGAGCGTTTCTCCAGAAAATGCTCCAGACGTACCAACTTATGTTACAATCCACTTTGAACAGGGCGTTCCAACAGCTATTGATGGCGTAAAAATGGGTGGCCTTGCAATTGTTGAAAAACTCAACGAGCTTGGTGGCGCAAATGGTATTGGTCTTCTTGATATCGTTGAAAACCGTCTTGTTGGTATGAAGAGCCGTGGTGTTTATGAAACTCCAGGTGGTGCTATTCTTTACAAGGCACACGAACTTCTTGAAATGATTTGTCTTGACCGTGATACACAACACTACAAGAAACTTGTAGCACAGAAATTCGGTGAAGTTGTTTACAACGGTCTTTGGTTCACACCTCTTCGTGAAGCACTTTCAGCTTTCGTTGACGAAACACAGAAAACAGTTACAGGTGATGTTAAACTTAAACTCTACAAAGGCAATATCATAAACGCTGGTATCACATCTCCATACTCACTTTATGATGAAAATGTTGCATCATTCGGTGACGACGGCGGTGCTTACAACCAGAAAGACGCTGCAGGATTTATCAACCTCTTTGGATTGTCTATCAAAGTAAAAGCATTGTTAGATAAACAACGCGGTGAAAACTAATTAACGACTAATAACAAACGACAAAGGGACAATATCTCTTTGTCGTATTGTTCTTAAATAGGAGAATAATTATGCAACTCTGGAAAGGCAGATTTTCAAAAGAAATCGACCCTAAAACAAATGATTTTAACTCTTCAATAAAGTTTGATAGCCGTATGTACAAGGAAGATATCGACGGAAGCCTTGCTCATGCTGCAATGCTTTGCGCTCAGGGGATTATCTCTGCAGAGGACCTTGCTCAGATTACTGACGGTCTTAAGGCAATCAAGGCTGAAATTGAGAGTGGAGAATTAGAAATCGACCCAAATGCAGAAGATATTCATACTTTTGTTGAGGGTGAATTAACTGCTCGTATAGGTTCAGCAGGTAAAAGATTACATACAGCAAGAAGCCGTAACGACCAGGTTGCAGTTGATATAAGACTTTATCTCCGTCATGAATGTGATGCTCTTTATAATCAACTTACAGAACTTGTGGATGTGCTTTGCAAAAAGGCTGAACAGTATGCGAGTGCAGTTATGCCAGGTTATACTCATCTTCAAAGAGCACAGCCAATAACATTCGGTCATCACTTAATGGCTTATGCAGAAATGCTTCTTCGTGATAAGGAAAGACTTTCACAGGCAACTGAAAGAATGAACTATTCACCACTTGGTGCTTGTGCATTGGCAGGAACAACATATAATACAGACCGTGAAATGACTGCAAAGGCACTGGGTTTCAATGGAGCTATGCAAAATTCACTTGACTGTGTTTCCGACCGTGACTTCTGTATGGAATTAGCATCAGTTATTTCAATTATTATGGTGCATTTATCACGTTTTTCAGAAGAAATCGTCCTTTGGTGCTCATGGGAATTCAAATTTATTGAACTCGACGATGCATTTTCAACCGGCTCATCAATTATGCCACAGAAAAAGAATCCTGATATTACAGAACTTATTCGTGGTAAGTCCGGTCGTGTATTCGGTGACCTTACAACACTCCTTACAATGATGAAGGGTCTTCCACTTGCTTATAACAAAGATATGCAGGAAGATAAGGAAGCAATTTTTGATGCTTTTGATACAGTTAAAATGTGCCTTACAGCATTTATCCCAATGCTCGACACAATGACTGCTCTTCCTCACAATATGAGAAAGGCAGCAGCAGGTGGATTTATCAATGCAACTGATTGTGCGGACTATCTTGTAGGAAAAGGGCTTCCATTCCGTGATGCATACAAAGCAACAGGTGAATTAGTTGCACTTTGTATTAGTAAAGGTCTTACACTTGAAACATTACCACTTGAAGAATACAAGGCAGTTTGTGATATCTTTGATGAAAGTGTGTTTGACGCTATCAACCTTGATAAATGTGTAAATGACCGTACATCACTTGGCGGACCTGCTCCACAGAATGTGTTAGCACAAGTTAAACGCGTACAAGAATTAAATAAATAAGGAAAATATATATGACAAAAATATTCATTGACGGTAGTCAAGGTACAACAGGCCTTAAGATTTTTGATCGTCTTGCAAAAAGAGAAGATATAGAGCTTATAACTCTTCCTGAAAATTTAAGAAAAGACACAAACGCTCGTAAAGAGGCACTTAATAGTGCAGATATTGCATTCCTTTGTTTACCTGATGCGGCTGCAATTGAAGCAGTAAGCCTTATTGATAACGAAAACACAGTTGTAATTGACACATCAACTGCACATCGTACAAATGAGGGTTGGGCTTACGGCTTCCCTGAATTGTCAGCGGATGTTGAGAATAAACTTAAAAATTCAAAGAGAATTGCAGTGCCTGGTTGTTATGCAAGTGGTTTTATTGCACTTGTTAAGCCATTGGTTGATGCAGGAATTGTTGATAAGGACATCTGTATTGCTTGTCACGCTATTTCAGGTTATAGCGGTGCAGGTAAAAATGGTATTGCACAGTACGAAGACGAAAATCGTGACACTCTTTTAGATGCTCCAAGAGAATATGCGCTTACTCAACAGCACAAGCATTTAAAAGAAATGAAAGCAATTTCAGGTCTTAACAATGAACCTATTTTCTCACCATATATCTGTGATTATTTCAGCGGTATGGTTATGACGGTGCCACTTTTCAAGAAGGATTTAAAAGATGGCAAAACCGCAGAAGACATCAAGGCACTATACAAAGAAAAATACAATTCAGATATTGTTAAATATAAAGAAAGTATGGACGAAAGCGGTTTTATCTCAGGTAATAAAATGAGTGAAAACGACGGTATGGAAGTTACAGTCTGTGGTAATGAAGAGAGAATTCTTTTAATCGCAAGATATGATAATCTCGGCAAAGGCGCTTCCGGTGCAGCAGTTCAATGCTTAAATATAAAAATGGGTCTCGACCCAAAATTTCAATTAAATGTATAAGATTTGGTGAACAATATGCAATTTATAAATGGTGGTGTTACTGCTCCAAAGGGTTTTAAAGCGAGTGGTATTCACTGTGGAATCAGAAAAAATAAAACAAAAAAGGACCTTGCACTCATTCTCTGTGAAACTGAATGTGATACAGCAGCAGTTTACACACAGAATTTAGTTTATGGTGCACCAATTACAGTTACTCGTAATAATATTGCAGACGGCAAGGCTTATGGTGTGATTTGCAATAGTGGTATTGCAAATACTTGCAACGCTGATGGTGTTGAGAAAGCCGAAATGATGTGTGAAATTGTTGCAAAGGCTACAAATCTTAAACCAACTGACTTTGTTGTTGCATCAACAGGCGTTATCGGTCAGCCAATCAACATTGAGCCTATTCAGAATGGCGTTGCTCAACTTGTAGCAGAATTAAGTGAAGATGGTTCAGACAACGCCGCTCAGGCAATTATGACAACTGACACAGTCAAAAAAGAATTTGCGATTTCTTTCACCCTTGGCGGTAAAGAATGTAAAATCGGCGCTATTTCAAAGGGTAGCGGTATGATTCATCCTAATATGGCTACAATGCTTGGATTCATCACAACCGATGCAAATATTTCAAGTGAAATGCTTAAAAAAGCACTTTTAGAGGTTGTTAAGGATAACTTTAATATGCTTTCTGTTGATGGTGACACATCAACAAACGACACAGTAGCAGTTTTAGCGTCAGGACTTTGCGGAAATACACGAATTGAAACAGAAAATGATGATTATTTCGCATTTGTTAACGCTCTCAATGCTATTTGTGAAAAGTTAGTTAAGCTTATGGCTAAAGATGGTGAAGGTGCAACAAAACTTGTTGAATGTCAGGTAAGTGGTGCAAAGTCAAAAGAGATTGCCAAGGTTTGCGCAAAGAGTGTTATTTGCTCATCACTTGTAAAGGCTGCTATGTTTGGTGCAGACGCTAACTGGGGCAGAATTTTATGTGCTCTTGGTTATGCAGGTGTTGATATTGACGTAAACAAGGTTGATGTTTCATTCAAATCAAAAGGTGGAGAAATCTCAGTTTGTAAAGATGGTGCCGGAATAGAATTCTCTGAAGAAATTGCAAAACAAGTTCTTGTTGAAGACGAAGTTTATATCGTTGTTGAACTCAACGACGGTGACGGAGTAGCAACTGCATATGGTTGTGACCTTACCTATGAATATGTAAAGATAAATGGTGATTATAGAACCTAAAGAACCTATTCGTCCTCCCTCTGACGAGGGAGGTGGCACGAGCTTGCGAGTGAAGGAGGGAGAGAAATATGCTTAATTATAATAAAGATTTAATAAGGTATGCAAAAGAACTCCGTAAAAATATGACACCTTGGGAAATTAAACTGTGGACTCAATTTTTGAGAAATTATCATGTAAGATTTCAAAGGCAAAAAGTAATTGACAATTATATTGCTGATTTTTATTGTGCAAAAGCTCGTATTGTCATAGAGTTGGATGGTGGAGGTCATTATACTGAAGAACAGCAAAAGTATGATGAACAACGCACAGAAACATTAAATAAATACAATTTACAAGTGATTAGAATTTGTAATATTGATATTGATAATAATTTTTATAATGTTTGCGAACATATTGACAGAGAGGTCAAAAAATCTCTCCCTCAGTCTGCTTCGCAGACAGCTCCCTCGTCAGAGGGAGCAAAGGGTTAGTCCCTTGGAGGCAAAACAATGGATATTTCAAAACTTACACATGCTGACCGTGGTGAGGTGCTTGTTCAAGCTCTTCCATATATTCAGCAATATCACGGAAAAACAGTTGTTATCAAATATGGTGGCAACGCTATGATAAATAAGGACTTGCAGGATGCAGTTATGACGGATATTGTTCTTCTTCGTTCTGTTGGTGTTAACGTTGTTCTTGTTCACGGTGGTGGACCTGAAATCAACGAAATGCTTGGTAAAATCGGCAAGGAGTCAAAATTTGTTGACGGACTTCGCTATACCGATGAAGAAACGATTGATGTTGTGCAAATGGTACTTGCAGGTAAAGTCAATAAAAGACTTGTGCATCTTCTTCACCATCATGGTGGTCATGCAATCGGTATTTGTGGACTTGACGATGGTATGATTAAAGCACAGAAAGTAGAAAAAGATATTGGCTTTGTTGGTGATATTGTAGATGTCGATACAACACTTCTTAATGGAATTTTAGACCAACACTATATTCCTGTTGTTTCAACAGTAGGTGGTGGGGAAGACGGAGAAGTTTTCAATATTAATGCCGATATTGCAGCAGCAAAAATTGCAGCAGCATTAGGCGCAGAAAAATTGCTTCTTATGACAGATGTCCGTGGTCTTTTACGAGATAAAGATGATGAAGATACACTTATTCATGTTGTTAAAGCAAGTGAAGTGCCACAGCTTAAGAGTCAGGGTGTTATCAAAGGTGGTATGATTCCAAAAATTGACTGCTGTGTTGAGGCTGTCCGTCGTGGTGTTAAGCGTACACATATTATTGATGGCAGAATTCCACATTCAATTCTTATTGAAATGCTGACTGACTCAGGTATTGGTACAATGTTCCTTTAATGTGGTCTATTTCTCCTGTAACTGCTTCAAAAATCCTCGAAATATCAACATATTCCTTGCGGTTTTTTCATTGTTACAGAAAGAAATATCCTCACATTAATACTCTTTCATAGGTGATGAAATATGAATTTAGATGTAATCAAAAATCAAGCAGATAATGCTTTAATGCCAACTTATGCGCATTTCCCCGTTTCAATTGAAAGCGGTAAGGGTGCAACATTTATTGATAGTGAGGGTAACGAGGTTATCGATTTCGGTTCAGGTATCGGCGTAAACTCTCTCGGTTATAACAACGAGGGTTGGGTGAATGCGGTTACTGAACAGATTAAAAAAGTTCAGCACACATCAAACCTTTACTATAACTCTACTGTGGCAGAATATGCAGATATGCTTACAAAGAAAACAGGTTTTGATAAGGTTTTCCTTTGTAATTCAGGTGCTGAAGCCAATGAATGTGCAATTAAACTTGCCAGAAAATACAGTTTTGATAAATACGGTGAAAGTCGTTACAATATAATAACTCTTGTGAACTCATTCCATGGCAGAACAATGGCTACAATTACTGCAACCGGTCAGGAACATTATCACAAATTCTTTGACCCATTTGTGCAAGGGTTTAAGTATGCTGAATCAGGGAATACAGAGCAGTTTTTAGAAATGGCAGACGATACAGTTTGTGCAATCATCCTTGAAATTATTCAGGGTGAGGGCGGAGTTGTTCCAACTGATTTTGAGTACCTTAAAACTGTTGAGAAAGTCTGCAAGGAGAAAGATATTCTTCTTATAATTGACGAAGTTCAGACAGGTATGGGCAGAACAGGCAAGTTATTTGCATATGAACATGCGGGTATTTCTCCTGATGTGGTAACAAGTGCAAAGGGTATTGGCAACGGTCTTCCAATGGGTGCTTGTCTTTGTACAGAAAAATGTGCCAATGTTTTAACAGCGGGAACCCACGGAACAACCTTCGGTGGCAACCCTGTTGCTTGTGCAGGGGCTAAATATATTCTTAAGTGCTTAACTGACGACTTTATGAAAGAAGTTGCAGAAAAAGGTGAGTACATAAGAGAAAAACTTGCAGAAATAGATGAAGTTAAATCTGTTACAGGTCTTGGTCTTATGCTCGGCATTGAACTTAAGACTAAAAACGCAGGTGAAATCGCAAAAAAATGTAGCGAGAATGGTCTTTTAATTCTCACAGCTAAAACAAAACTTCGAATGTTGCCACCACTTGTTATTACAAAAGAAGAAATTGACAAGGGTATTAACATATTGAAAAATATTATTGCAGAGGTATAAATTATGAAACATCTTTTAAGTATGCTCTCACTTTCAACTGAAGAGATTACAGATATTCTTAATCTTGCAGACCAGTTGAAATATGAAAATAAAAATCACATTACACATCATCGTCTTGCAGGTCAGACTCTTGGTATGATTTTCCAAAAGTCATCAACCCGTACACGAGTTTCTTTTGAAACAGGTATGTATCAATTAGGCGGTCAGGCTTTATTCCTTTCAAATCGTGATTTGCAGATTGGTCGTGGTGAGCCTATTCAGGATACTGCACGTGTACTTTCACGCTATCTTGATGGTATTATGATTAGAACTTTTGAGCAAAGCGAAGTTGAAAACCTTGCAAAATATGGCTCTATTCCAATTATTAATGGTCTTACAGACTTTTGTCATCCTTGTCAGGTGCTTGCAGACCTTATGACAGTCCGTGAGCATAAAGGTCACCTTGATGGCCTTAAAATGACATATATCGGTGACGGTAACAATATGGCAAACTCACTTATCGTTGGTGGTCTTAAAATGGGTATGGATGTAACAGTTGCTTGTCCTGAAAATTATGACCCAGATCAGCGTGTTCTTGATTTTGCAAAAGATTATAAAGGATTTGGTCTTTATCGTGACCCTGTTGAAGCTTGTGCTGGTGCAGATGTAATCTTCACAGACGTTTGGGCATCAATGGGCCAAGAGCAAGAAGCTTATGAAAGAAGACAAGTTTTCCAAGGCATTTATCAAATCAATGAAAAGCTTTTAGAAGCAGCAAATCCAGGTTGTATGGTACAACATTGTCTTCCTGCACATCGTGGCGAAGAAATCACAGAAGAAGTATTTGAAGCACATGCAGATGAAATCTTCGACGAAGCAGAAAACAGACTTCATGCACAAAAAGCAGTAATGGTAACTTTGATGGAAAGAAAATAATTCTTTTTGGCATATTTTCTGTTATACTTCCTTGCTCTCAACTCGCAGCATCTACATACAGCCTCGTTTCGGCAAGATTGTCTAACAAAAAAGCTGCTCAAAAATAATGTGTTCTATAAAAGGTAGGGCGGGGTCTTGACCCGCCGTTATCGTTTAATGTGCAATTAAGGTTGACGGTCATTCTGAGCGTAGCGAAGAATCTCAAAAGAGTAGGGGCGATTTACATATCGCCCTTGAATTTTATGCACATAATATTTTTTTGAAAAAACTTAAAAATATTTGTAAAAAGTTGTTGACAAATTAGAAATCATATATTATAATAATCAAGCCGTCAAAATGACGGCAACTATGGCGGCATAGCTTAGTTGGCTAGAGCGTCCGGTTCATACCCGGAAGGTCACAGGTTCAAGTCCCGTTGCCGCTACCAAGGGACTGAACAAGTCCCTTATATATGGCCCGGTGGTCAAGCGGTTAAGACACCGCCCTTTCACGGCGGTAACACGGGTTCGATTCCCGTCCGGGTCACCACAAATAACAGTCCACAAGTTGGGCTGATATTTTTTTGTTTATCTATTGGTTAAAGAATCGAACCCGCGAGGGTCTGAGCGTTAAGAAAACGATATAGTATATCGTTTTTAGCGAAGAGCACAATGCGAATAACTCATTCGCATTGTGAGTCTATAATTCGATTCCCGTCCGGGTCACCACGATAAAGCATCGCATAAGCGGTGCTTTATCTTTTTATTTCCTTGAACTATCGTGTTCGAGGTTTATTTTTTTTAGTACCAAAATTTCGTCGATTTTCTTTTGCTTTCTGCATAGCCTTTTCAGTATCGAAACTTACTTGTTCATTATTCGTTGTGCACAATTCAGGTTTAGTATGTTCGGTTCTTATATCGTTAACATAGATTTTTAATGGTAGTCCACGTTTTTGATATTCTTTATGAATTAGACCTGCATCTTCAAGATTTTTTAAAACTTGAACAGCGGTACTTTTATTGCACCTTAAATGTTTTGCAATTTGTTCATTTGAATAGTAAACAAAAAATCCGTTATTATCAGAAAAATGCTTTGAGTTTATTTTTGATAAATTTTTTCTGTTCAAAAGCAACATATATAAGAAAAATTCTTTTGAAGAAAAGCTTTTGTATTTGTCATTTTCAAGCATTTGTAAAGGAAAAATTGCATAGTTAGAATTGTTGTTCAAAAAAACACCTCCCATATATAGTCCCAAAAAGCCAAATCGTCCCACGTTTTGCGGGACGATTTTTGAAAAACACGAAATTGTTAATAAAATGTTTACAAATAGAGGTGATTTTAGATTAAAATCAACTATTATTAGCAAAAAAATAAAAAAAGCAAGAAAATGAATTTTCCTGCAGTACTATATTATTTTTCTTTTTTATTTTTATATTATTTTTAGATACGGAAATAGGGAGTGGTCGATTTGGATTTAGGGAGTGGTCGATTTGGATTTAGGGAGCGGTCGATTTGGAAATAGGGAGTGGTGCAAAATAAAAAACGGACAGATTTTTTATCCGTCCGTTTTCTTTATGGTTTGTTTATTTAATTGGTGAAATTCTGAAAGTATAAGTATAAACTTTATTTGGCTTTAACTGATACTTTTCTCTAACTTGTGCATCACCTGGCATATCGCCACCCACACCGATTTGATTTAAGTCAACATTGAATGTTGTAATATCATAGTGTGGTAATTCGTGGATGTGCTTTGCCATATGAAGCTGGTCTTGTGTATAGTGCCATGCACTAAAGCAGATTGGTGTTTCACCCATAGCTTCAAAACGAAGACCTTTATTTTCTTTGTTTCTGATTTCAACCCATCTAACATCTGTGCGGTTACCATTTTCTTGTGGTCGCATATAGTGATGTTCAAGGTCAGCAACACTCTTTTCGTGGATTGTAATCTTACCGCCAGTTTTTCTGTCAAAGTATGTTTCTTGTGGACCACGACCATACCATTTAACTTGGTCAAATTCACGAAGAAGCCCCATCATTGTACCAAAACGAGTAAGGTTAAGTCCTTTTGGTGTGCCAGTATGTGTAATTTCAAGACTACCGTCAGGATTTACCACAAATACACTTGTAACCCCTGAGAAGAATTGAACGCTCCAATCAATATTGATTACTAACTGACCTTTATTATTCTTTTCTGCACTCTTAACTGTGCCTTTTGCATTCTTTGTTGCTCTCTGCCAGTTAAGGTATGGTGTAAATGGAAGCAAGAATGGAATAAAGTTAAGATTAGAGAAGTCGTTGTCAGTAAGTGCACGGAAATAGTTAGGTGCTACTGGTGCTCTTAAATACTCTTTATCGTTGTATTTAAGTGATGTAATTTTACCACCATTAATTGTAATTGCAAAATCTTCACCTTGTGCAGTTACAACTGAGCCATTCTTAACATAAGTTACATTACCATTGTAATTCTTTTCTTCTGCTTCAACAGATTTTACAACAAATTGGTCAAAGCCCTGCTCATAACCTTTTTCACACCAAGGATGTGCCTCTTTATTAAGGAATGAAACAATAAGTACACATTCTTTTTCAGGAAGGGTAGTAAGGTCGTAAGGAATTGTGAAATCAACCTGTGATTGTGGACTACAGTTAATATCAACAACACCACTTTGTACTTCTACACCCTCTGCCTGTAAACTCCATTTGAATTCAAAATCTGCAAGGTCAGTAAAGAGTTTCTTATTGATAAGAGTAAATTCACCTTTGCTAAGGTCTTTTTCTTTAACTTTAATCTCACAGTAAACTTTCTTAACCTCGAAATATGATGGGTGAGGTTTTCTGTCTGCTGTAATGATACCATTAGCATTAAAATATGTATTTGAGCCTGTCATAGCGGTTGTGTTTGGAAGGTGAGTATATCTGCCTGGCTCATAAGGCTCAAAGTCAGTACCATAAAGCCACTGATCACCCTCTGGAGTCTTTTTGCGGATTGCCTGGTCAACAAAGTCCCAGATATAACCACCACACATATGCTCGTGTGCTTCAAAGTCATCCATATATTCCTGGAAGTTACCAAGACTGTTTTCCATAGCGTGAGCATATTCACAAAGAAGAACAGGTCTGCAATAATCTTCTTTCTTAATAGGCTTTGAGTCAGCGGCAAGTGCATTTGCAATATTATCATAAAGAGTAATTTCAATTGGCTCTTTATTGCAAAGCTTTTTCATAACGCTTTCAACAGGATACATTCTTGAAATAACATCACTCTTTGTGAAATTAAAGTCACCTTCATAATGGAATTGACGAGTATTGTCAAGTTTGAGTGCGGCTTTCTTCATTTCCATAAAGTTGTCGCCATCGCCAGCTTCGTTACCTAAAGACCACATAAATACACAAGCGTGGTTTCTGTCACGAAGTACCATTCTTTCCATACGGTCAACAACTGCGTCTGTCCACATTGGGTTGTTACCAGGAACGCCTTTTCTACGAACACCATGAGTTTCAAGGTCGCATTCATCCATAACATAGAAACCATATTCGTCGCAAAGTTCATAGAAATATGGGTCGTCAGGGTAGTGAGAAGTACGAATAGAGTTAATATTCGCATTCTTCATAAAGTTTAAGTCTTGGTGATATCTTTCAGTGGGCACAGCCCAACCGTTGTCAGGGTCAAAGTCGTGACGGTTAACACCACGAAGCATAAGTGGCTTGCCATTGAAAAGGAATCTGTCACCAACAATTTCAACTTTCTTGAAACCAAAACGAATACATTTATATGTTGTCTTACCATCAGCGGTAATGCTTATGAGCAATTTATAAAGGTATGGGCTTTCAGCAGACCATTTCTTTGGATTGAGGATTAACTTGTTAAAGTTGAGAGTAGCACTACCGTCAAACTCTGCTTCACCAAGTAAAATTCTGTCATCACCATCAATGATTTCTGCTTTAACAGTTGCACCACCATTGTTATCGTAATTATTAACTTTAATTTCAAGGTTTGTGTTACTGTCTTTGTATTCTTTATCAAGGTCAGTTGTGATAAAGAAATCACGAACACATTTCTTAGGCTCTGCAAATACATATACTTCTCTATAAAGACCACAAAGAAGCCACATATCCTGATTTTCAAGATATGCACCGTCAGAGAAACGATAAACCTTAACCGCAACTCTGTTTGAGCCTTTGCGAGCGTATTTTGTAATATCAAACTCGTGAGGAGTCATAGAACCCTGTGAATAACCTACAAATTCACCATTTAAGTAAACTTCAATAGCAGATTTAGCAGCACCAAAGTGCAAGAAAATTTCTTGACCATCAAAATTTTCAGGAATATCGAAATCTCTTACATAAATACCGATTTCCTGCATTGTGTGGTCAATTGATGGAATCTTATTTTTGCTTCTGCTGATTGCACGACAATATGTAGATGCATAGTAATAAGGATAGCTTTCAGTATCCTGACCAATCTGCCACACTGATGGTACAGTAATATCACGCCAGAAAGAAGCGTCAAAACTGTCTTTATAAAAATCTGTAGGACAGTCATTTAACCCTCTCTGCCAATGAAATTTCCAAGTACCGTTAAGAGTCATTTTTGATTTTGGCTCAACTCGGTTAAGAGCATCATTTTCATTATCATAAGAAAAGGCGATAACGTGGCCGACTTCTTTATTTCTTTTGATAATTGCGGGATTTTCCCAATCATACTTATAATTTCTCATATTTCCCTCCAACTATATTAAATAATTGAATTATTCACTTCTTGATGCAAGATATTCAATGAACTGTTTTGCAGTGCGAGGACTTCTACCACCATTACGAAGTGCAAATGCCTCGGCTGATAAAAACAGGTCATTTCTATCAATGCTTATATTATACTGCATAGAAAGATTTTCTACAATAGATAAATACAAATCTTTATCAGGTTTTGAGAATGTAATTTTCAACCCAAAACGAGCAGAAAGACTCATAATTTCCTGAATTGTATCCTGAAGATGAATATCGTCACCATTACGGTCAGAAAAATTCTCTTTTACAAGATTTCTACGGTTGCTTGTAGCATAAATTGCAAGGTTGTCAGTTTTCCCTGCAACGCCACCTTCAAGAATAGCTTTTAATGCACCGAAATCACTATCATTAGTTGAGAAGCTTAAATCGTCAATGAAAATAATGAATTTCAATGGATTGTCTGCCAACTGCTCAATAACATCGGGAAGGGAATAAAGCTGATTTTTCTTGATTTCAATAAGACGCAGTCCCATTTCCCAGTATTCATTAACTATTGCTTTAATTGTACTACTCTTACCACTACCAGCATCACCATATAAAAGCACATTGTTACAAGGCTTGCCTTGAATTAATGCCATAGTGTTATCAATAACCTTTTGTCTTTCTAACTCATAACCACTCATCTGTGAAAGGCGTTGTGGGTCTGGGTATTTAACAGGCACAATCTCATTATCTTTATATAAGAACATTCTGTGTGTTGCATATATTCCATAGCCTGTGGTTTTAATTGCAGAAATCTTTTTGTTGTATTCGTTTTTAACAGAAAGGTTACTGTTTTTCCATTGTGGTAATGTTATACCTTTATATATAGAAGCAAAATCATCACTTTTCACTTTTGAAAGAGTTTCAAAAAATGTGAGTTCGTTATCTGCTGCATTTTGAATAAGAGGGGAGACATATCCTTTTGCAGACTGTTTTACATATATGTTTTCGTCGTTTTGTAAAAGTTCATTTATGTATTCACACAAATCATCAGTCTTCTGGTAAAGAGCAGAAACAAAATCTGAATAATATTTTAAAAACATATTTTCATTATTGCTTTCGCATTCTAATAAGTTAACGAGAGCAGAAATTCCAGTATCATTTAATATGTTTTTGAAAACAACAACTGCCTTTGCAGAAGTTACAATATTTCTGTATTTTTCCATTAAAAACATCCTCTGAAAAATTTTCCAATTTTGGTATTGACAATTTGACTTGACTTGTATATAATATTAAATTGCTATTATAGTGGAGTTATATACGCTGGCGTAATTTGTGCAACACAAAGTGTACCATAAATTACCTTAAAAAGCAAGTGTAACTCACAGTAAAATTTAGTAATCTCCACGCCTTATATACTATGTATATAGTTGTAGGGCTCAGGATAAAAAAATGAACGGAGAGTGATTAAGCCCTATGGTAAATGTCAAACCGGTA